>JAZSCI010000267.1:0-3802 GCA_045602865.1 Acutalibacteraceae bacterium | reverse complement strand
TATAATTGAAAATGCCGAAATCAGAATTTTCTGCTTTGTGTATCAAAGTACATTTCGAAACCTAAAACTTGTTGCTTCAGGTCACAAGTTTTGTTCCAAAACAGGCATTTTGTTTCTGTATTTTTGGTATTTTGTTTTATTTTTCCATCCGTTTTTGCGGAATTTGGCTTGCATTATCTATTCAAGACGCGACTTGTATAAAACAGTAATTGAAAAAAACAGACAAATGGTGTATCATTAAGGCAACGAAAATTAAATGCTTGTTATACGGGTGGTAATATGAAGAAAAATTGTGCTTCCAGGCTTAAAAAGAGAACCAAGGTATTTTTAGGAATAGTCATTTCGATTATTCTCATAATTGCTCTTGGTGTTACCAACATTGTGCCATATTTTGCAGTTATTCCCGATATGGTTAAGGTTGGTGTTGACTACATAACTCTTCACAAGGATAAGGATGCCATCACACAGAGTGAGCTTTTAGTAAATCTTGAAAAAGTGAAGAATTCTGAACATCCATTTGTACTTGCTGATAAGAAGGCGTTTGATAACATACGCAAGGAAGTTAAGAACAACAGTTTCAATGACTATACAAAAGCCTTATATACCTCTGTTATTGACAATGCAGACGCTCTTCTGGATGAAAGCATCTACCCTGTTTTAGAATATACACTTGATGAAGAGGACAGCATTCTCCCTATTTCACGAGAGGTTATTAACCGAATGATTATTCTCGGTTATGCCTGGCAGATTACCGGTGATGAAAAATATGCTGACAGAGCATGGAAGGAATTAGAAAACGTTTGCTCCTATGAAGACTGGTGTCCCTCGCATTTCCTTGCAACAGCAGAGATGGCTTTAGCTGCTTCTATCGGTTACGATTGGTTCTTTGATTATCTTAATCAGGATCAGAAGGATTTACTCGCCAACACCACATGGGAATATGCAATAAACCACGGACTTGACGACAACCATTGGTTCACCTGGTCTAAAAACAACTGGAACAGCATCTGTTACAGCGGTCTTGGTATTGCATCGATGGTATTTTCTGAGGTTAATCCCGAAAGAGCAACCGAATTTCTTGAGATGTGCTATAAAAACATGCCTATTGCATTTGAGAACTTCACACCCGACGGTGTTTATGCAGAGGGTCCTCGTTACTGTCAATCCGGAATGAATTCCATTGTATTTTTCATTGCTTCCTCAATAAACTTCTTCGGTTCTGATTTTGGTATGTCCGAAATTGCAGGCTTCAAGGAGCTTGGCTACTTCCCTGTTTACATAACTACACCCACAGGTATGTTTAACTTTGGCGATAACAAGGCAGAGCAATGCTTCACCCCTGTTCTTCATTGGTACGCAAACGAATACAATGCACCGCTTTTAAGTGCATACCAGAAAAACGATGCACCTGAAGAATTTATCCAAAATGATTCAGCAGACACTGAAAGAAATGGTAATGGCAAGGAGAATGCCCTTTCCTCACTTTGGTACAACAGAGAGTTTGACAAAAAGACTGTATCCTTCGAGAACGAACCTCTTTGCAACTATCTTGCATCTGACGTTGGGCAACCGCTTGTTCTTATGAGAAGTGCATATTTAGATAAAAATGCAACCTTTGCAGGTATCAAGGGCGGTTACAACTTTATAAACCACGGTGACCTTGATATCGGTACATTCGTTTTTGATGCCTTAGGTGAGCGTTGGGCTGAGGAGCTTGGCCCCGGTGCTTATGATGCGCCAAACTATTTCCTTAACACCCCTGCAGGCGGAAGATGGAAGAACTATTCAAAGCGCGCAGAGGGTCAGAACACTCTTGTTATTAACCCCAATATGACCCTTGATGACCAATACGTTCTTGCAGAATGTGATTTTGAAAGCTTTGATGAAACCAACGAAGGTGGCATTGCAGTTCTTGATATGACCGATGCCTACCGAATGAACGGCGCAACAAAGGTAAAAAGAGTATTTTTGCTTCACAACAATTACTCCTATCTTTCAATTGTTGATACAGTTAAGTGTCTAATACCTTCTGAAATTTATTGGTTCATGCACACAAAAGCAGATATTGAAATCTCAGAGGATGGAAAGACTGCAATCCTTACACTTAACGGCAAAAAAATTAAAGCTGTTCTTCCTGATGATGGCGAGTTTTCTGTTATGGAAGCAGAGGGTCTTAAAGGCAAATATGAATACGATGAAGATTATAGCGATATAAAGAAGCTTACAGTACATCTTGAAGATGTAAAAAGTGCTAAAATCACTGTCACATTTATGCCGGTATAACAAAAAAATCCGTACAGCAACTAACAACGTTGTTGTACGGATAATTTTATTCACTTAAAAAATCGAATGATTTTCTTCCGCTTACAGAGTGCTTACCATTGAAAATATCAACAATTAAATTTTCTTCTGCTCCCACTAAAGCATAAATTCTTTTTATACTTTCGTGGGCTTTTTTACTTGCATCGATGGGGAAAATCTTGTCCTTTTCACCTGACTCAATAAGAAGCCTTCTCGGTGCAAGAGAAGAAGCGAAATCATAAATTTCCCCTGTTCTCAGAATATCGGGAATATAGTTATCGGGACAATGCCACATTGAAAGAATACTGCTTTTAAAGCTATTCACATAACCGCTTATAACAATTTTCTTAAATTCATTGCAAAGAACGGCTGAATAGAGAGCCGTAAGACCTCCTCCTGAGATACCCATTATGCCAAGCTTCTCATTATCAATATTACCTTGCTCCAAGAGGATTTTACCGCAACATATTGCCTGAAAAACACGCATAGAAGCAGTTGTTAAGCCATAGGGCAACAGATGATGAGAAAGCTCATCGCAGGAGCTTATATAAAACGGCTTGATTAAATCCTTATTAAGCCTTGCTTCGCCAAATCCGAAAAGTTCGGGAGCAATAACCACACAGCCTTTTTTAACAAGCTCAACTGCAAAATTTTTTTGATAATTATCGAAATAATTAAAATGCTTTTTATTACCCTTTTTTGAAATATTAAGAATCTGCCTTACACCGTAGCCGTGACCGCAAAGAGCCACAACACCGGGTGCAGAAGCTTTCATATTATTGGGAGTAAGCTTATAGAAAAGCATTGTAAGATTTTTTGCAATTTCCACGGAATATTTCTGCAAGGTATATTCAGGGTAAACCAAGGGCTTACCAACCTCAACAGGCTTTAATGACCATATTTTATCAGGGATGTTATTCAGACTGAAAATGCTTTCGGCATTTTCCTTAACCCATTCCCCTGCTTTTAAAGCATCTTCCCTTGTGGCCGCTTTTTCATAAGGGCTTTTATAAATCTCATTATAAAGCCCTTTCATAAAAGCATCGGGAGAATACTGACTTTTTCTCATAACGCACCTCAAAATCAGAAATCGAGTTCACCGATCAGCTTAACGTTTTTACTGTCTGTTCCAAGGAAAATATTGTATTTCTTATCTATCTTCCATTCCTTGTTTTCAGGATTATAGAACATAATATCCTCATAAGGAATCTGAATTTCAACTTTCTCCTGCTTGCCTGATTCAACGCTTACACGCTTAAAGCCCTTAAGAAGCTTAACAGGTCTGTCCTTCTCTACATTTTCACTTGCAACATAAACCTGCAGAACCTCGTCACCATCAACATAACCTATATTTTTAATATCTGCTGAAACCTCTACTGCATTTTCAGTTTGTGAAACTTTCTCGTTTACTATTTCAAAATCAGTATATGAAAGTCCGTAGCCAAAGGGATACTGAGGCTCAATACCGTTCTTATCGAACAAAGTGTAACCGTGGTAATAG
>JAZSCI010000266.1:0-7553 GCA_045602865.1 Acutalibacteraceae bacterium | reverse complement strand
TTTTGTTTTAAGGAGGCGTAAGCTTGCGCAATCTGTTGTTTGAGATCTCATACCGCGGCACCAACTATTGCGGTTATCAGGTGCAAAAAAACTGTGTCTCGGTCGCGCAGGTGTTACAAGACGCCATCGAAAAGGTGTTCACCGTGCGAGAGCCGATCGTCGGCTGCTCCAGAACCGACAGCGGCGTCCACGCTAACCAGTACTATTTTCATATGCACACCGAGAACGACACCATTCCCGCTGACCGTCTTCCGTTGGCACTCAACCGCTACCTACCCGAGGATGTCTCTGTTCTCTCCTGTCGGGAGGTCGCCGCAGACTTTCACGCGCGATACGACTGTATCGGCAAGGAATATTTCAATTTTCTTGAAATATTTGATGATAACAGCCCCGTAGGCTTTATTTCTCTGTGGAGCTTCCCCGAATTTTTGTACATCGAGCATTTTGCTATAGATGTGAACTGCCGTTCCCACGGCTACGGCTCACTTGTCCTTCAAAAAATAAAGGATGAGTACAAAAAGCCTGTCATTCTTGAAGCGGAAATTCCACTTACCACAGAACAGATAAAGAGAATTGTTTTCTATGACAGAAACGGCTTCAAGGTGAACTCCTTCCCCTACATTCAGCCATCCTACCACGGTGGTGAGGGCGTGCCCCTGAATATCCTCAGCTATCCCAGGCTCCTTACAGATGAGGAGTACAACACCTTCCTGAGACACACCCGGAAGAATGTATACTGCACAGACTAAAAAGAACAAGCGAGAACGATCTGTATGGTCGTTCTCGTTTTTTCTTTTTCAGCGGATTTTTACAGATAAGGAAAGACTCCCCCTTCATCCCCCGCATTTTGACAAAACTGCACTTATTTTTTTGTAAAAAAGTCCTATTGATTTTCATTTTCTATCTTGTTAGAATAAAACAAAAAGGATAATGGGGTGAAAAAATGAGTATACCCGTAATTTATGAAAGTGAATACCGGTTCTGCCTTATTCTCTGGGAAAACCAGCCGATTCTGTGTAAGGATATGGCAAAGCTTTGTGAGGAGAAATTAGGCTGGGCAAAAACAACTACATATACGGTTATAAAGCGATTGGAGCAACGGGGTTTTCTGAAAAAAGACGGCTCTGCAATTTCTTCCCTCTATACAAAGGAAGATATTCAATCTGCCAGAGTAGATGAGCTTGTAGAGACCACCTTTGAAGGCTCCCTGCCCTCATTTGTAGCCGCGTTTACGAAAAAGAGAAAGCTCTCAAAAAAAGAAATAGATTCTTTAAAAAAGCTTATTGAGGACAGCGAGGACACATAATGGATTTGATTTTTTCGACTCTCACCGAAACCTCCGGAACTGCCTCGTTTCTCATATTGGGTGTGCTTCTTGCACGATTTCTTTTAAAAAACTCACCCAAATACATAAGAAAGATTTTGTGGCTGCTGGTAGGCTTACGGCTTATATTTCCTTTTTCTGTGGAAAGCACATTCAGTATTCTGCCTACAAAAAAAGAAATAGAAACCATATCAGAGCAGTTACCCATTCAGGAAATAACTGCAACACCTGTCAATGATGTGAATATTTTTCCCTATATATGGTTAGCCGTAACAATGCTCCTGATTTTATACGGCTTAATAAGCTTCATCAGACTAAAGGTGAAAATCAGCGATGCAGTTTTGTATAAGGATAACATATACCAAAGCGAAAAGATTTCCTCACCCTTTGTTTTCGGTATCTTCAAACCGAAAATTTATGTTTTATACAATATGGATGAGAACACGCTGGACTGTGTTATCCGCCACGAAAAGCAACATATTGCCCACAAGGACTACATAGTGAAAATTATCGGCTATGTTCTGTTGGCGGTTTACTGGTTCAATCCCCTTGCATGGCTTTCGTACATTCTCTTTTGCAAGGACATTGAGCTTTGTTGTGATGAGAATGTTATCAGAAATACTGACAAGCAGTTTCACAAGGAATATGCCTCTGCTCTTCTGGCTCTGGGCACGGATAAGGTCAGACTTGCCGCATGTCCTCTTGCATTCGGTGAGGTCAGCATAAAGCTTCGCATAAAGAGTGTAATCAAATACAAAAAAACAAACATTTTCGTTTTATGCTTATCTGTTCTTTTGTGTGGTGTTATAGCGATATGCCTTATGACAAATCCCAAGGCGGCAACAATACCGACACCCGAAGAAAACACAGCTCCACCTACGGAAACCGTAACTGAACAAGTTACCGAGCCTGTAACCGAACCCCATACAGAGCCCGTAACCGAACCCCATACGGAGCCCGTAACGGAGCCTTCCACAGAATCCGTAACGGAGGAAACCCCCACAGAAGCGGTACAGGAGCAGGTTGCTTATACCCGGGTGTACACCGAGCCTGACACCACTACCGAGGAGACTTCCAATGTGGAATTCACAATAATTCCGTTAGAGACTTTTACACACTTTGAGCCGTACACTCAACCATATTATAACAGAGTAACAAAACCCCAAGGCCCGGCAGGAAATATCCCGATGCCGGAAATACCGCCGTTATTCGGTCCCGAACCATATTAAGCCAAGGAGGAAAATTTATGACTAAAACAAAGAGAATTATTGCATTTATGCTTGTGCTTGTGACACTTTTCGGTATTATGAGCATAGGTACTCAGGCAGCTACGCATATAGGTGAGAAAAACCTGAAATTCGGTTATATTCTCCCTACAAATTCATCGTACAAAAAAGCTTTGCCAACAGTAAAGCTTTACGGTAACTATGATTATATGTATTTCTACATTAATTCAAAAGCCAAATCATCAATTTTCGCATACCAGATTTATTCCGATTCTTCCTTTACGAAGCTTGTTGAATCCGGTTTTATTTCTCCTGAAAAAAAGGGTGAAATCTGCGAAAATATAAAAATCAAGCTTTCAGGCACTTACAAAAACGGAACATACTATGGTCTTTGCTATGCGGCAAAGCGTATGGAAAACGGCGACACCTACATTGACCAGAGCTCCCTTTACGGTTTTGAAATCAAGGTGGACAAAACTCCGGAAAATATGTCAGATCAGCTTGTAGCAATCAAAAGCCTTACTGCTACAAAAAACGGCCCCGTGATTAAATGGCATAAGGTAAAAGATGCAGTTAAATATGTTATTTACAGAAAAGTTGATAGCGGTGAAAAGGAAAAGATTGCTTCTGTAAAAAGCGGAACATATTCTTATACAGACAAAGGAATGGCTAATAAGGCAGGTAAAGTAAAATACATTATCTACGCCTATGACAAAAACGGAAAGAAAAGCTCTGCCTATCCGTATGCCACCATTATTTATTTAGGAACGCCTAAGCTTATTTCTGCAGAAAATAGAGCTAACGACTTCATAGCTGTCACTGCAGAAAAATCACCAAATACAGCTTACCTGGTATACAGAAAAACCGACAAAACAGATTGGGAAGAGCTCTCGTATTCACCCACAGAAAAAATCATAGATAACCAAAAGAAAGAAACCAATACAAAATACAGTTACAAGGTAAGATATAGAATTAATAGAGATAACAAGTCTTATATTGGCGATTATTTTTCTAATACCGTAAGTCTGACTTACCTATCTGCACCTAAGGTAACCATAACTAATAGAAATGACCAGGGCACAAACTTAATATGGACTCCAGTTGAGGGCGCCACAAAATATGTTATAATAAGAAGAGATTACCCAGATGGAAAAAAATGGACTAAAATAGGCAGTGTTAACTCAAATACACTTGAATTCACAGACACTACAGCAGAAGAAGGATTTCATTATCTTTATTCTGTTCGTGCAGATGGCGATGGATACAAGGGCTCCTACGATGGGAACAGTGGAATAAGTTATTATTTAGAGACTCCTGAGATAAAGAAAATCACACGAGAGGGCAACAAACTCAAAATTTATTATAATGCGGTGGAATACGCTGATAGTTATGACATTCTTTACCGTAAAGATAATGGTGAATGGAAATCAGCAAAAACGTTTACACGATACTATTCATACCTCTTATACGAACCCGAAAGCTTCGGAAATGTTGAATATGCTATTCAGGCTTTACGCGATAATAATTTGAAATCTGAGCCCAGCGAACCTGTATCCTATAAGTTTTATCCAAAGCTAATTGACTTCAAAACTACAATCTATTCGAACAAAATCAAACTTTCTTGGGAAAAGTTTGATAAGGTAGACAAATACGAAATATACAGAACTACGGCTTCTGACAACCCTGAGGTTACTCCCGAGCCTGTTCTTCTTGCAACTCTTAGTCCCGACAAGCACTCTTATACGGATAAAACTGCGCTTGATTCTGTGGAATATACATACACAGTCAAGCAATATGCAGATGGGAAAATGATTAAGTATGATGCTCAAACTACAGTCAAAAGGCTTCCTCCTGATAAATATCTAACCTTTGATCAAGTATGGCTTATTAGAGAAGAGGATTTATATGGTGGATATATTGACATAAACTCCAATACATCGGGCATAGAAAAGACAATATGGTACAAAAAAAAGAACGATTGGTATGAAATCGGAAGTTCTTCAAAAGGTAGTTGGACTGAGCAAATTACCCTGTCCGACAGATACAGTGAAGATGCTGTTGCAATTACCTATACTACCGAGGAAGGTACTGCTCCTATAGATGCTCATAACTACAAATTCAAGAAAGAATCCGAAATCTATTTGGAAGGTGTAACTGTTAAAACCAACGATAAGGGTTTCAAACTTACATGGAATGCTGTAAAGGGAATTGAACAATACTCGATTACCATAATAAATAACCTTACAGGAAAAACCAAAACCGTAACTGTTAAATACAACGGAAAGCAAACAATTTCAAAAATGTTTTCCCACGACCATACATATGATGCAGAGTACACTATATATATAGATGCTATAACGGGTACAAACAGCAAGATAAGATTTGCGTACACCATTGCTTTTCCAAGAGCTCCAAAGCTTGTGAAAGCATACAAAGACAAATTTGACAATGTTGTTGTACTATGGGAGAAACCCACGGATATGCACTTTAAATCTTCCAGTTTTTATGTTTACAGACGAGAAGCGGGAGAAACAGAATGGACTCGGATAAAATCTATATACGGTAGTCCTGATACAATGAAAACAAAAAAGAACGGTGTTTGCTATTACTATACGGACAAAAAGGCAGATCCCAACAAAAAATATTACTACACCGTAAAACACAGTACTCCTAATCCTGGTAGGGGAATTTATATTATTAAAAGCTATTATGACAAAGAGGGTATAGTCTACAAGCCTTAAAACTTATTAAATCGGAAGGAATCGAGTGGTTTTCCGACTGAACAAAACCGAGCCGGTGAAAAATGAATATTTTTCACCGGCTCTTTGTCTGGGAAAGAAAAAGGATGCAAAGGAAAGCTAATCTTCCTTGCATCCTCTGTTTTATTTACCCAGCTCCAATGTTCTTTCGTAGGCTTTTCTTACCGCCTCGGCTGTGGCGGCTCTGAAGCCGCCGTTTTCAAGGGCTCTCACGCCCTCTATGGTGCTTCCTGCAGGACTGCACACCGCATCCTTAAGAGCACCGGGATGCTCTCCTGTTTCTATAAGCATAAGTGCAGAGCCCAGAAGTGTCTGCGCCGCATAAATCATAGCCTTGTCACGGGGAAGACCGCAGCCCACACCACCGTCTGCAAGTGCCTCGCAGAACATAAATGCGAATGCGGGACCGCAACCGGATATGCAGGTTGCCCCATCAATTTTGCTTTCCTCAAGCTCATCAAGGAAGCCTGCATACTTCATAATTTCACGGAATTGCTCAAAAGCATTTTCATCCACAAAGGAATTTCCGCTATAAAGCACCGTACCCTTTCCTACGGCAACGGGCATATTGGGCATAATTCTGATAATAGCAGTCTCTTTTTCTGCCATCTCCTCAAGAGAAGAAATGGAAACGCCTGCCGCCATTGATACTAAAACATATTCGTTTCGGGTTGTTCCAGAAAAAGAATTGATTTGAGCAAAAACGCTCCCAAGCATCTGAGGCTTTACTGCCAGAAATACAAAGTCACATAAATTTATTATAGTTTCAATATCAGATGTAATTGCGTAATTTTCCCGGGCAAATGCCTCTGCCTTTTCCTCAAGGGCATCACACACATAAACATTCTGTCCGCCAACTGATTTGATTGCTGCCTTTGCAAGAGCGGAGCCCATATTTCCGCAACCGATAAAACCAACATTACACATAATTTTTTCTCCTTCAGCGTATCTGTCCGTTTCCTTTGATTATATATTTATAAGCCGTAAGCTCCTTAAGTCCCATAGGACCTCTTGCGTGGAGCTTCTGGGTGGAAATACCCATTTCACAGCCCAAGCCGAATTCACCGCCATCGGTAAAACGGGTTGAAGCATTCACATATACCGCAGAGCTGTCCACATTCATAGTGAAATATTTTGCATTATCGCCGTTTTCCGTAATAATTGCCTCACTGTGACCTGTGGAGTGAGCACAAATATGCTCCACCGCCTCCTCTACGGAGTCAACAACCTTTACCGCAAGGATATAATCAAGAAATTCCGTATCAAAATCATTTTCACCTGCCCCAGTGCCTGAAATAATTTCTGCGGCTCTCTCATCAAGGCGGAGCTCAACGGGAGCAGCTCCCCTGCTTTCTCTTTTTTCACAGAGTCTTTCCTTTACAAGGGGAAGAAAAGTCTTTGCGATTTTACTGTTTACAACAAGCACCTCTGCCGCATTACAAACAGAAGGTCTGCTTGTTTTGGCATTTTCAATTATATCAAGCGCCTTTTCAATATCTGCATATTCATCCGCATAAATGTGGCATATACCTGTGCCTGTCTGTATGCAGGGCACCTTGGCATTTTCCGTGCAAGCCTTTATAAGTCCCGCACCGCCTCGGGGAATAAGCAAATCCACATAGCCTACTGCATTCATAAGCTCTGCCGCACTTTGTCTTGTGGTATCCTGAACAAGATTTACAAGTGTAGCGGGAAGTCCCAGCTCCACAAGTCCCTTCTGCATAGCGCAGACAATTGCATTTGCAGAATTGAAGGCTTCCTTGCCGCCACGGAGCACACACACATTTCCGCTTTTCAGGGCAAGTGCCGCCGCATCCGAGGTAACATTAGGTCTGCTCTCATAAATAATGGCAACAACCCCCATTGGTACCGCAGTTTTTTCCACAACAATACCACTCGGTCTTTCAACTCTTGCAAGTATCTCACCAACGGGATCGGGAAGAAGGGCAACCTCGCGTATGCCCTTTGCCATACCGAGGATTCTCTCCTCTGTAAGAGCAAGTCTGTCAAGCATTACATCACTTATTTTGCCCTTTGCAGCAGCCATATCCACTGCATTTGCGCTGAGAATACCTTCGGTATTCTCCACGAGAGCCTCTGCCATTTTAAGAAGGGCTTTATTTTTCGTTTCACTGTCAAGAGAGCAAAGAACCTTTTTTGCCGCCTTTGCCTCTGAGAGTATTTCCATTGTTGTTTTCATATTATTTTACCTTCGCTTTGAATCTTGTGCCGATTTTTTCACCT
>JAZSCI010000265.1:0-2161 GCA_045602865.1 Acutalibacteraceae bacterium | reverse complement strand
CACTGTTTGTGGTCTCGGAGGATTTCATTGCTGCGAAGAAGCAGTAATCCTGTGCGCTGTAATCAAGGTCATAGCCGCAAACGTTCTGTACCAACTGACCGTTGTCGTTGAGAGTCTTAAGGTTTTCCTTAAGGTTAAGGCTTGCAGTCTGGAACTTATCGATCTTAGTCTGGAGCTCGTTGTAAGCATCATCTTCCCAGATTTCGCTGTACTTAGCATTTACCTGAGGATAGAGATCGTTGGGGATCATTGCCCAGAACTGAGGACAGTTATGCATAAGAGTGTCGATAATTCCGTCAACGGCTGCAGTAAGGATACAGTAAATAACCTCTCTGGGGAATATCTTGAGGGCGATGTTGATTAAGTAACCAAGTGTGCCGTAGCCGTTGGTCTCCTTCATAATCATGGGGATGTACTCATGGAAGAAGAATTCATCATCAAGGTTGAAGTTACGGAGATAGAAGTCACCCATAACATCTGTACCCTGGAGACAGGAAACAACGTTTACAACTCTGTTAACATCACTGTAATCTCTGCCCTGCTCTTTAAGAAGCTCAAGGTAAGCAGTAAGGATTGTACCACCAAGAGAGATAGTAACAATGTTTACCTTGTCAACACCTTTATCTTCTTTAATGAGCTGAATGTAATCATCAAGGCCCTGTGCAGACTCAAAGGGATCGCCAATAAGGGGGAAAGCATAGAGATAAAGATTCTCTTCCTTGACCTGATCCTTAATGGACTCCATGGGGATCATTCTGTAGAAATAACCTCTGTCATCCTCGCTCATATCAGTAACTGATGTGGGGATGCCGTTCTCATCAACATAAGATATTGTCTTAAGGTTGTGAGTGGGGTTACCATTCATATCAGATGACTGAATTGCGAAAAGCTCCTGAACTGTCTTGTAAACACCGTCAGCAAGCTTGCCGTCTTTGTCCTCCTGGAGGATAAGAGCGCTTGCAAGGGGAGTGAGAAGATTATTTACAAGAGTGGGTACGAGCTTTGAGCTGTCAATAATGAGAAGACCGCCGGAAAGTTCTTCACCGTTCTCGTTTACAGCGGGATCGCCGTTCTCATCTGCAAGATAGGAAATGGACTGGCTGATACCGGGGATGATAACTGTGGGATAAAGAGTTTCCTCAGTTGCAACATGTGTGGCTGTTGCTTCATCGGTTACCTGCTCACCGAAAAGCTCGGGAGTGGATTGCATAAGCTCGAGAGCCTCTTCAACGCTATTAGCATTGATAACTGTTGAGCCGTCTGCTGCGGTTGTAACTGTCTGTGAATTGTAAAAACCTGTAAGTGCAATAGCGCCAACGCTAATGAAAGAGAAGGTCATTACAAGTGACAGAACAACAGCGATTGCTTGTTTTGTTGTTTTGTTCATAGAGAAAGTTCCTCCTTTGGATTTTATACATTAATAATATAACACAGTTGTAAAAAAAATACAATAACATATGTATATTAATTTTGAACAAATTCAAGTGTGAATATTTGTTGACTTTAACCTCATAAATAGATATAATTGTTATGTAATTACAAAAGCGGAGGGGTAGAGATGGTTAATTTTCTCACAGCCTACATAGGTGTCATTGTTTTTGTTTTCGGTACTGTTATCGGCAGCTTTCTTAATGTGCTGATTTACAGATTGCCCATAGGTATGGATTTCAAAAAAGGAAATTCAATCTGCACCAGTTGTAAGCACAAGCTTAATTGGAAGGATTTGTTTCCGTTATTCAGTTGGATTTTCCTCGGCGGAAAATGCAGATATTGCAAAGCGCCGATTCCTGCAAGATATCCTATTGTAGAAGCTCTTAACGGTATTGCTTATGTGCTTGTTTACCTCTTCCTTTGCGGTGGTACAGCTATCGAAGGACTTGGCCTCAGGCTTATCGGCTATATGATTGTGATGTCTGCGCTTATTGTTGTTTCCTGGGTGGATTTTGAGCATCAGATTATACCTGATTCAATGTGGATTGCGATATTTGTAGGTGGTCTTTTTATTGTTGCAGATTCCCTTGTGAAGGGCGAATTTACAAAGGAATGGATTATATCCAGAATTATAGGTCTCTTTACCGTTTCCGGAATGTTTTTCCTTATTGCTCTTGTAACAGGTGGCAGAGCTAAAGTCGGAGGCCAAGCGGTCTTAGGAAGACAATTG
>JAZSCI010000264.1:0-2894 GCA_045602865.1 Acutalibacteraceae bacterium | reverse complement strand
AAATTTATTGTTTTATACAATTTATTCTGTTATAATATTGAAACGGATTGGAGGGTTAAATATATGGCTGGAAATATATTGTTCAAGAGTGTTGCTTTCGGCGGCTTCAAAAAAGATGATGTCCTTAATTATATCGAAGGTTTATTAGCAGAGAAATGTGAGCTTGGAAAAAAGCTTTCTGATGCTAATAAAGAGTTAGAAGAAGCAAGTCTTAAGGCTATGCGTGTTGATGAATGTGAGGCTGTGCTTGAAAGTATCAGAGCAGAGTTGGCTTGTGTAAAGGAAGAAAAAGAAGGTCTGGATAAATCTGTTAATGATAAAGATAGTCTTATTGATGAGCTCACAAAGAGACTTTCTGATTGCGAGAGAACAGATGACCTTAAAGAAGAGATCGAAAGACTGAAGGCAGAAAACACAAAGCTGAAGGAAGATAGCGAAAGAAGTAAAGAGCTGGAGCGACAGGTAGGTGCAGCGATGCTTGATGCCCGTGTTCATTCCGAAGGCTTGGTTGAATCTGCTAAGATACGTGCTAATGATGTAACGAAGGCTATTTACAATGCTATTGGTGAGACAGCGGTAAAAATCGATGATCTTTCCACAGGTATATCAGATATTGCTCGGTGCTTTACAAAATCTGCCGAGGAAATTGAGCTGAGAATAAAGGTTCTTACCGGAGATATGAGCAAAACCGCTCAGGCTCTTCTGTCAGAAAATTTTTTACTTGAAGAAAATCATGAATCAGCAGATAAAAAGCCTCTTGAAGAGAAGTTTATTTATTCAGACATTCCATCTGTAGGTAAGGACAATGAGTGAATATTATTTATCCGCTGATAATATAAATGAATGGGTATACCAATTAAAGGCCGGTGACAGGGTTTATCTTAGCGGTATCATTTACACTGCGAGAGATGCCGCTCACAAGAGAATTGATGAATTGCTCACAAAAGGCGGAGAATTGCCTTTTAACATCGAAAACAGTGTTGTGTTTTACGCAGGACCTACTCCTGCAAAAAACGGTCTCGCGGTGGGTAGTATAGGTCCCACCACATCCTCAAGAATGGATGGCTTTTCTCCTCGGTTGATTTCACTGGGGCAGAAGGGTATGATCGGTAAGGGGAACAGAAGTAAAACTGTAGTAGATGCCATAAAGAAATACGGAGCTGTTTACTTCGCTGCAATCGGTGGAGCGGGAGCTTTGTATTCCGAATGTGTTGAAGCTTGTCAGGTTGTAGCATTTGATGACTTGGGTTGTGAGTCGGTCAAAAAACTTCTTGTGAAGGATTTTCCGTTGCTTGTGGCTATTGATTCTATGGGTAACAGTTTATATTGATATCATAAATATTTTTAGGTGAGGTGCCGTTGAAAAAGTCTTATGATTACATTAAGACGTTGAAAACATTGACATCCGGGCTTTCGGTTATTTTCTCCAAATGTATTTCGGGTAATGAATATGACTCTGAAAAAATTGCATTTGGTGGTACGAAAACCGAATTAACCAATAATCTCATAAATGAATTTATTACTCCTATTGATAGGGGTGATATTTTCATATTATCGGAGTGCTTATCCTCTCAGCTTAATTCTATAAACAATCTCAAAGAGATTTCTTGCTTTATAGATAATGAGTATTCAAAAATTGCGGGAATGCTCTCTGATTGCTTCTTCAGGCAAGAGGATATATTTTCCCGGTTTGAAGGAAGCAAAAACACTGTGCAGCTTTGTGATGGATGCAGAGGTGCTCAGCTTTATCTTGTATCTGTAAATACACAAATTTACAGAAGTGTGAAAAATTGTGTTCTCGGTAATGATAGCAAACCGCTTTTGCGATATTATGTTTATGCAGGTTTTCTTGAGCTTTCAAAATGCTTACAACGAACCTTTACCGAAACAGAAAGGGTACTTATAAATAACAGTTAGGTGAATTATGGATTTTTATAAATTAAGACGTGAATTAATAGAAAAAGAATATTCCCGAATGAATGATATGCAAAGAAAGGCCGTTTTCAAGTCTAACGGTGCAGTTCTTATTCTTGCAGGTGCAGGAAGCGGAAAAACTACAGTTCTCGTAAACAGAATTTCTTATCTTATAAAATACGGAAATGCGTATGAAAGCGATTTTGCTTATCGCGTTCCTACGGAAAAGGATTGTCAGATGCTTCGCAGGTACATAGATGAAGGGGGAGAGGTCGATTATGAGCTTGAGCCACTTCTCAGCGTAGATGCTCCTCAGCCCTGGCAGATTCTTGCCATTACATTTACCAACAAAGCGGCAGCTGAATTAAAAAACAGACTTGAGGTAATGCTTGGGAGCAGAGGTAACGAGGTTTGGGCAAGTACATTCCACTCTTGCTGCGTAAGAATTCTTCGTAGAGATGGCGAGAGAATAGGCTTTACAAAGCATTTTACAATATACGATACTGATGACTCAAAACGAGTTATGAAAGATATTTATAAACAGCTGGGTATCGATGACAAGAGAACACCTATTAAATTTGCCCTTAACGAAATCAGCAAGGCAAAGGACTCTCTGATGACACCTGAAGAGTATGAAGCAACTGTTTCTATGGGCTTTGAAGCAAATAAAAAGCTTGTTGCTCAGGCTTATGCAAAGTATCAGAATGCTCTTAAAAAGGCAGATGCTATGGACTTTGATGATATCATTGTAAATACAGTTAAGCTTTTTAAGGAAAACCCTGATGTTTTACAGTATTATCAACGCCGTTTCAGATATGTAATGGTTGATGAGTACCAGGATACTAACCATGCTCAGTATGTTCTTACATCCCTTCTTGCAGGCGGCTACTGAAATTTTTGTGTTGTTGGAGATGATGGCCAGAGGATATTTAAATTCCGTGGCGCAACAATCGAAAATATACTTTCCTTTGAGAATCAGT
>JAZSCI010000263.1:0-9016 GCA_045602865.1 Acutalibacteraceae bacterium | reverse complement strand
CAAGAATTTCAAGTATTCTCAAAAAGCTTGAAAATGAAGGTGTCAGCATCAGAAAGCCCGAAAAAGCAGAGCTTGAATTATTGGTGTGTGATGAGGAGAAGGAGCTTATTTCCCATCTTGCATCCCTTACAGGTACTGTTGAGGGCGCCGCAAAGGCTTATGATCCTGCAAAAATTACACACTATGCAATTGAGCTTGCAACAAAATTCCACAGATTCTACAATGCACAGAGAGTTATGGTGGATGATGAAGCACTTATGCAGGCAAGAATTTTCCTTTGTCAGTGCGTAAGGAGAACAATGAGAAATGTTCTTTCAATGCTCAAGGTTGATGCTCCCGTAAGTATGTAATAAGTAAGGTACAGAGCAGATAATGCGCCTTGCGGTGAGATTTATTCGTAGCATAAAGCTTAGAAATCTTAATAATTTGTGTTTCTTTCATTGTCTAAGGGGGTTTCTTACAGGTATCAGTCCTGCAGGAACCCCCTTGATTTATGCTCTCTGCGCTTTTTTACAGTCCCTTAGCTTCGCACAAAGGAGAAGGGCGTTTTGTTACTTGCGCTATGTGAATATCAGGTATGTATGAAACAGGAATGAAGTTGTGTCCTTCATCGGAGTTTTTATAAAAATTTCTCTCTGAAGGGTTGAAAAATTATTTAATTTTGGTATTATGTTTAAAGTAAATAAATTTATAAAAGGAGCGTTTTTATGAAAAAAGTGTTTCAATTTGCTTTGTCCTTTGTTGTTCTTTCGGCAATGATTTTCACTATTGCTTCCGCAAGCGGCAAGGTAAAGGCAGCAGAAGCAGGTACTTTGTCTTCTAATCCTATTGTTCTTACAGAGGGTGAATATCACACAAAGTACTGGACCTACAGCAATTATGACCTTAACTGCTTCAATATGATTGAAGCCCCCGAAAGAGGTTATATAACATTCACGATTCAGAAGCCTTTTGACAATGAGGGCGAAATCGGAACCTTCAGATTAGTATTGTTTGATGAGTATGGCAATATCGTTTGGGATGCGAATACAGATGAACAGTCAGACTCTTTTTCTCCTAATTATGTTTATAAAATCGGTGTTGATGCAGGTACATATTTCATGAATTTGGATCCCGGCTTCTTTGTGTATCGTGATTCGGCACCCATCGAAACCTTGTATAAATATGATTTTACTGAATCTTCTTATTGGGAGATTGAGTCAAACGATACACAGACAACTGCTACAAGTATTAAGCTTGATAAAATGTACAACGGTGTTTTCTCCGAGCAGACCGGAAATACACTTTATACTGATTATTTTTCAATTAAGCTTACAAAGGGCGTAAAGTATCGTATTAAATTCGATAATTATGAAAAGCTTAATTCTACAACATTTATGCTTTTTGACGTTCTGGATGCTAACGGAGAGTCAATTGATTTTGGTGAACAAAAAGAATCCGGAACAGTTTCCTACTGGGATTTTACAGCACCTAAATCAGGTACATTCTATCTTAAAATATATAACTCAGCCAATGAGGCAGGAGTAGAATACGGAATAGGTGTTTATGCAAAGCAGATTGATGTTAATAAGCTTACTATTACTCTTTCAACAACCAAGTATTCCTATAACGGTAAGGTTAAGACACCTACTGTAACCGTTAAGGATGGTAAAACCACATTGAAGGAGGATAAGCACTATACAGTTAAGTATTCAAGCGGCAGAAAGAGCATTGGCGAATACAAGGTTACTGTAGTTTTTGACAGTGATAACTACAACGGTAAAAGAACAGTGACCTTCCAGATTGCTCCTGCTAAGATTGACAGCAAGAAGATTACTGCAACACAGAGTACAAGCGCAATCAAGCTTAGCTGGCCCAAGACAACCGGAGCAACAGGCTACTATGTGTATCAGTACAGTCCCAGCAAGGAGAAATATGTTCGTGTTGGAACTACCTCCAAAAATTCCTACAAGAGAACCGATTTATCAGCAGGTAAGACATATAAGTTCAAAGTAGCTGCATATAAAAAGCTCAGCAGCGGCAAGATTATCGAGGCAACACAGTCCTCCTACTTCAAGACAGCTACCAAGTGTAAGGCTCCCAAATTCGAAAATGCCTATTGGTATAGTTGGAATGAGGTGTACCTTAAGTGGACAGAGGTAAATGGTGCAACCGGCTATCAGGTATACTATTCCACCAAGAAGGATAGTGGCTTTAAGAAGCTGAAATCTGATTATAGCGCAGATTATGACTATTTATATAAGGAGTTTTCCGATTCGTATTACGGCAAACGCGTTTACTTCAAGGTTCGTGCCTATACCAAGGTGAACGGCCAGGTTATCTACAGTGACTGGAGCAAGGTTAAGGGTGTTGACTTTTATTAATGCTTCATAAGCACGATTATCAATAGCCGAATAAAAATTAAATCCCCGGAACAGATTTTTAAATCTGTTCCGGGGATGTTTTTTAGTAAAGCTCTGTTTGTTTTTTTAAACCTTATTCCTTTATTTCTCCTGCTTTTTTCAGGCAGGTTTTGGCAATTACGGGACCTACAAGCTCATAGATGAGCGTACCGCACAGAATAACCGTTCTGATTTCTGTTGCATACTGGGGAACAACGTTTGCTGCTGCCAGGGAAAGACCGATAGCAACACCTGCCTGAGGTATGAGGGCAGGGCCAAGATATTTCCTTGTGTTCTTATCAGCCTTGGAAATAACTGCACCTAATGATGCACCGAACATTTTACCGATAACTCGGACTACAATGTAGATTATTCCCACAAGTCCTACGGATGGGAGTACGGAAAGCTTCAGTCCTGCACCCGAGGCAACAAAGAAAAGAATGAAAATCGGGGGAGTGATGTTGTCTGCAAGCTTCATAAGCTTGTTTGTGTCCTGTGAGAAGTTGGTGAGAATTGCACCCATTGACATACAAAGGAGCAGAGAGGAGAAGCCGCAAAGCTCCGACAAGCCAAGACCTATGAATATAAATGCAATAATAAGAGATGTGCGGTTACTGTCCTTTTTGAAATGCTTGAGTGGTAAAAGGAAAAGGAAGCCGAGGAGAGCGCCTACGATAAGTGCACCGAAAATCTCAATGACAGGAGTGAGTATAAGCTCCTTGGGTGAGGTTGCAACACCTGATATTGCCGTGGCAATTGCCACGGAAAGGGAGTACATAATCAGTGCCGTAGCATCATCAATTGCAACAACCGAAAGGAGTGTGCTGGTAACGGGGCCCTTTGCCTTGTACTGCTTGATAACCATAATGGTTGCCGCAGGTGCCGTTGCCGCCGCAATTGAGCCCAGTACAAGTGAGAATGCAGGTTCATGTCCTGTCAGCATAAGTGCCGCCGCTACAAACACAACTGCAAAGAAGGATTCTGCAGTAGCGATTATAATAGGTGTGGCACCAACCTTTTTGAAATATGAAATTTTAAACTCGTTACCGATTGAAAAGGCTATGAAGCCCAGAGCCGCATCGGAAATTATTGATGAGGCTTCAAGGAAATCCTCAGAGAGTATGCCCAGTACCGCAGGTCCCAGCAAAAGTCCCGCCAAAAGATAGCCGGTAACATTGGGAAGCTTGATTTTCTTCACAAGTCTGCCAAGTGCCATACCTGCGAAAATCATAAGGGCAAGATTTATGAATGTATTAAGTGAAACAACAGAAGAAAGCATCAGTGTGAAAGTCCCTCCAGATAATCAATAGGCAGGGTGAAAAGAATACCTGTGTCGGGCTTGTCAAGTCCACCTGTCACTTCATTTGTGATTTTTGAAATGAGAGGAATGTCCTCTTCCTTGGTTACGGTGATAATTGTCTTGTTTTCCTTGTGAGAGGGATTGAGCAGACTTCTCAGGGAAACAAGGAAGTATAAATCCTCGTGGTCGGTTTCGTTAAGCTCCTGCACCATACCCTTACTGTCGATTATGGTAGCACCTGAAATGTGGTTTTCACCGAATGCCTCCAGAAGCTCATCAAGACACTCTGTTTTGTTAAGTATAATTACTACAAGCTTCATATTAAAGCCTCCTTTTTTTATGCGGCTTTATTTTATCACTTTGAAAAAATAAATTCAATGTTGATTTTTATAAAAATAAAGGGTGATAAAAGAGAAAATGTGTGAAAGTTTTCACCTTTTATGAATATTAATATGTATACACATCCTCAAAGCCTTTCCGAATTCTTTCTCAAGCCTCACTTTAGCGCGTTAAATCAGTAAAGTTGCATAAAGGGTATGCCGGAAAAAGGCTCTTTATATGGGAAATACACCAAAAAACAAAAAAATGCAAAAAAACTCTTTACTTTACTGCGCTAAAGTGCTAAAATGACAACACAAAATAAATCACGGCAGAAAGCCGTACAAATCGGAGGAATTTTTTATGAAAAAAGTATTAGCTATCGTAATGAGCCTTGTACTTGTTTGCGGTATCGTTGCAGCATTTGCATCCTGCGGCGGTAACACAGGTGATGACACAACAGCTCCTGCAGATACAACTGCAGCTGCAGCATCTGACCTTGCAGATATCAAGGCAAAGGGCAAAATGGTTATCGGTATCACAGAGTATGCTCCTATGAACTACTATGATGAAGACGGTAAGCTTATCGGCTTCGACACAGAGTTTGCTGAGGCAGTTTGTGCAAAGCTCGGCGTTACTCCCGAGTTCAAGGAAATCAACTGGGACACAAAGACAACAGAGCTTAAGACAAAGACAATTGATGCTGTATGGAACGGCATGACAATTACAGAAGAGCTCAAAACATCTATGAACATCAGTAAGGCTTATGTAGTTAACGCACAGGTTATCGTTACAAAGGCTGAGAATGCTGAAAAGTTTGCTGATGCAGAGGCAATCAAGGATGCAACTGTTGCAGTTGAAAGCGGCTCTGCAGGTGAGAAGGAAGCAAGTGCTGTTGCTACAAATATCGTTGCAGTAAACAAGCAGTCCGATGCACTTCTTGAGGTTAAGTCAGGCACAGCTGATTGTGCAGTTATTGACATCACAATGGCTAAGGCTATGACAGGCGAAGGCACAGACTATGAAGACCTTACCTATACAGGCTCTCTTTCAGAGGAGTTCTACGGAATCGGCTTCCGTGTAGATTCTGATGTTACTGCAGAAGTAAACAAGATTATCGATGAAATGATTGCTGATGGCAGTCTTCAGAAGATTGCTGACAAGTACGGCGTAGCAATCGCTGAATAAGCTTAATTTAAACCGATTACTCGGACGGCAGAGTGCAGTTATGTGCTCTGCCGTACTGTAGCGTAAAAGCATTTTTGGAGAGTGGATATGAATCAGGAAATACTGACCGAGGTTTTTGCAAGGCTTTTTGACGGCTTTGTAACAACTCTGGAAATTTTTGCATTAACCTTGATTATTGCAATACCTCTTGGATTGATTATGAGCTTTGGCTCAATGAGTAAAATCCCCGTAATTAAATATGCGCTTAAGTTCTTTATCTGGATTGTGAGAGGTTCACCTCTTATGATTCAGCTTATTCTTGTTTTCTACGGTCCCGGACTTCTTGCCGCATGGGCGCAGGATATGGTGGCCTCGGGAAGTACAAATACCATTATCAATATGATAGCCGGATGGGGAGTTATGGACAGATTTGTGGCTGTTATTATAGCATTCTCCGTAAACTATGCCTGCTATTTCTCGGAAATCTATCGTGGTGGTATAGAGGGTATTCCCAAAGGACAGTATGAGGCAGGACAAGTGCTCGGAATGACCAAAACCCAGGTTTTCTTTAAGGTTGTGCTTATGCAGGTAATAAAGAGAATCATTCCCCCGATGAGTAATGAAATCATTACGCTTGTAAAGGATACATCTCTTGCCCGTGTTATTGCGGTGTATGAGCTTATATGGGCGGGTGAGGTGTTCATCAAGCTCAAGGGTATAATCTGGCCCTTGATAGCAACGGCAGTTTTCTACCTTCTTTTCAGCGGTCTTCTGACCATCCTTTTCGGAAAAATCGAAAAGAAGCTTGATTATTATAAAGTATAAGGGTGAAAGGAGCTTTTGATATGTCTGTTCTTGAAGTAAAGGATTTAAAAAAGAGCTTCGGCAAAACCCATGTGCTTAAGGGTGTCAGCTTCTCTATTGAAGAGGGCGAGGTTCTCAGTATTATCGGTTCATCAGGTAGCGGAAAAACAACAATTCTCCGTTGTATCAATCAGCTTGAAACTGCTGACAGCGGTTACATAAGCGTAGCGGGTGAGGAGTTTTTCAGCGGAAAGCAGAAAAAGGAAAATGCAAAGGAAAAAAGAAGAAAGCAAAGACTTGTCGGTCTTGTTTTTCAGGATTTCCACCTTTTCCCCCAGCACAATGTATTGAAAAACGTTACACTTGCCGCTGAGCTTCTTGCTCGTGAGGACAAGGATTATAAGCACAACAAAAAGGAGATACACGCAGCCATTGATGCAAAAGCAAAGGAGCTTCTTGCAAAGGTGGGACTCAGCGACAAGCTTACAAATTATCCCTGCGAGCTGTCGGGCGGACAAAAGCAGAGAGTGTCAATTGCAAGAGCCTTGATGCTTGAGCCTGAGATACTTTTCTTTGATGAGCCTACCTCGGCTCTCGATCCTGAGCTTACAGGCGAAATACTTAAGGTCATAAAGGGCCTTGCAGAGGAAAATATGACAATGGTAATTGTTACCCATGAAATGTCCTTTGCAAAGGCGGTGTCCTCAAAGGTAATATTTATGGATAACGGAGTTATCGAGGAGGAGGGTACTCCCGAGGAGGTTTTCGGAAATCCGAAATCCGCAAGAACAAGGGAGTTTATTTCAAAATTCTCTGATTGATAATTTTAAAAAAACAAAGGCTATGGAGAAAATTCCGTAGCCTTTTTTGTTGTATAAGCAAATTTTTTGAATATCTGTCACCAAAAGGGATAGCCTGCATAGTATGTAGGGAAGATTCGCGTGAAGTGGGGGCGGTGGTCAGTCCGTAGGGAGTAAGCTCCACGGATTGGCCCACAGAATAGCCAAACCCTTGAACGATGGGTTGATTTTCTTTGAATCACTTGGAAAATTGTTTTTAAGCCTTTATCCGATTGTTCATGCCTTTTCGCTTTCATATTTCTTCAGAAATAAAAGGAGTGTATTTTTACGTACACTCCTTTTATGCTTCCGGAATTACATTTTCTCAAGTACCATAAGGATGATTTCCGAAAAGGCAGTGGTGTCTGTTGCTACGGATTCTGTATATTCGTTTACAGAAACATCATCGGCATTGTCGGAAATTTTGCGGATGCTTACAAAAGGCACACCCAGAAGATAGCAGGCGGAACCAATTGCTCCGCTTTCCATATCAAAGGCGTTTATGTTGAAAAGCTCTATGTATTTTTCCTTGCGAGCTGTGTCTGTAAGGAAGAAATCTCCCGTGCCAAGCTTTCCGTGGGTAAAGCCCGGAACAGAAATTGCCGCATTATAAAGAAAATTCTCGCAGTTATAAATGTATTCATCCTGACAGGGCTTCTGACCGGGGAGTCTGCCTATGGGAGTAAGGTCAAAGTCGCACTCAACGCAGGAGTCAGAAACGATTATGTCACCTTTTTTTACTCCTGAAACCGCACCGCTCCAGCCGGTGTTTATAATTCCGTCAAAGCTCTTGCAGTTAAGGGCAGCAACAACACCTATTGCCGCATTAACCTTTCCTATTCCGAAGCATACAACGGTGCAGTTATGACCTGCAAATGAAAAATCAAAGGCAGGCATGTGCTTAATTTTGTATTCTTTTTCCACAAGGTCTCCCAGAGATGACTTGCAGGGGTTGAATTCATCAATATCAGCAATTAAAACAAGAATGTTCATTTTTCTTCCTCCATAGCTTCTTTTAATGCGCAGGCAAGCTGGTCGGGACAAGAGGTTCTCTTGAAGCCGCAACGGATTCCCGAAAGCTTCTTTATAACCTCCTCGGCAGGCATATCCTGACAAAGGGCGGCAATTCCCTGAAGGTTTCCGTGACAGCCTCCCTCAAATCGGATATCGGAAACAATGCCGTTTTCTAAATTGAATGTAATATTTCGGGAGCATACTCCCTGTGGTCTGTAGCTTGTTTTCATTTTAATCTTCCTCTCCGGATAATCTATCCTTTTCAAGAGCCTTGAGAGCCTCCATAATAATCTGGATTTCCGTTTCCTTTGGTCGGCGCTCTATTGCAACGTATGGCTCATCGGGATTGTTTTTGTAGGTTGTTCTGCCTGTGAATATCTTATTAAGCACGGCAAATTTGTGGGGATCATTTTCCTTAAGGTAGAAAATGATGGTTTTGTTTACGGCACGTATTCTTGTAATATCCGCATCTGCCGCCTTGTGTCGGGCAAGTGCAACATTGACAAGTCCCTTAACACCCTCAGGTGGCTCACCGAAACGGTCTATAAGCTCATCTAAAACATCATCCGCCTCAGCTTGTGTGGAAATATCCGCAATTTTCTTGTACATAGAAATTCGGTGCTGGTTAAAGGTGATGTATTTTTCGGGAATATACGCATTCATATTTATATCAATTACGCATACGGGCTTCTGCGTAGGGGGAGCAATACCCTTTTCCTCGCAGATAGCTTCATTGAGAAGGGTAATGTACATATCGTAGCCTACCGCCTCCATGTGTCCGTGCTGGGCAGAGCCTAAAATTTCACCTGCACCTCGGATTTCAAGGTCCCGCATAGCGATTTTGAAGCCTGAACCGAATTCTGTATATTGCCTTATGGCATCAAGCCGCTTCTGGGCATCCTCACTGATGGATTTCGTAGGGTTGAAGGTGAAGTATGCAAAGCCCCTTCGTGAGGAACGACCTACACGGCCTCGTATCTGGTGAAGCTGGGAAAGTCCCATCATATCCGCATTCTGGATAATCAGCGTATTGGCGTTGGGGACATCAACACCTGTTTCGATAATGGTGGTGCTCACAAGAATATCTATTTCCCCTGTGACCATCTGCTCCCATATTTCGCTCATATCGTCCTTATCCATCTGTCCGTGAGCTACAGCCACCTTAGCATCGGGAGCCATTGCAGAAACACGGG
>JAZSCI010000262.1:0-1996 GCA_045602865.1 Acutalibacteraceae bacterium | reverse complement strand
AAGTCGCTACCAAGATATTTCTTAATGGTTTTAGCCTTTGCAGGCGACTCCACAATTACAAGCTTAGACATTTGCTTCATCCTTTCATTGTGATCAACGGAAAGCCTTTTCCGTACCACTATATCAATTTATATTTCTTGCCGTTCATCAGCTCAACCACGCCATAAAGTTCAAGCTCGGTTAAGGATGAAAGCACTTCATTCATTCTCATTTCTGTTTTCCGTACTATATCATCAATATGTACACCCTCGGTATTTAATACCGAGTACACTTTTTTGGCTTCCTCTCCTGCTTCCTGAGGCAGTATACTCAGCTCCGGCTTCGCCTTCACCCGGTCAGCCTTATAAGGATTCTTGTTTTCCTGAGAAGCTTCTTTTACGGATTTCTCCGATTTTTTTCCTTTTCTCCAATCCACATATTCAATGTGAGTAACAGGAATATCTCCGTATTCATAATTAAGCGTTTCCCCGTAACGATAGGAATATTCCTCCAGAACATCCTTTACGGAGAACACAGGCTTTGCACCTGCTTTTATAAGATGGTTTGTACCATCAAAAGAGGAACGGACAATATCTCCGGGCACCGCAAAAACATCTCTGCCTTGCTCAAGTGCCATATTCGCAGTTATGAGAGAGCCGCTTTTAACTCCCGCCTCTACTACAACAACACCTAATGATATTCCTGATATGAGTCTGTTCCGTATAGGGAAGGATGCTTTACTTGCACCCTGAAACGGTGAATACTCCGAAACAACTGCGCCGTGCTTGGCTATTGCCCTTCGCAACGGGGCATTTTCAGAAAGATAATTAACTGAAAGTCCGCATCCGAGAAAGGCGATAGTCCTTCCTTTTGCAAGCATTGCACCTGCATGAGCCTCACTGTCTATTCCAAGCGCACCGCCGCTGACAACAGTAAAATCTGATTTTGCAAGAAGATACGAAAGCTTCTGAGCAGTCTCTATTCCGTAATCACTGGCATTTCTGGTTCCTACCATACCGATACAAAGCTCATCACCCAGCACACTCTCATCACCCATTACATAAAGTGCCAGAGGCACAGAGGAAATGCTTTGCAATCTTTTAGGAAACGAGGGCATATCGGGAGTTATAATCTTATACCCCTTAGCCTTACACTCCTTTAAGATTTTTCCAACCTCGGAAGGTGTGGAGCTTTTGAGCATTTCTATCTTTTTAGCAGTAAAAAGACCTGACAACCGCCACTCCTTCGAGCCTGCCAGATAGAGCTGCTCCGGTGTTCCGAAATATGCGAGAATTTCATCAGTTCTTGCCCCCGCTCCGAGAGCAGTCTGCATCCATATCCAGTATTCAACAGGACATCCGTTCATCTCATCATTTCCCAAATCATAATTGATGCGGCTGCAGCCGCGTTAAGGGACTCTGCCCTTCCCTTCATGGGAATAGTTACAAGCTCTGTAGAGGCTTCACAAACCTCGGGAGTAATGCCGTTGCCCTCGTTGCCGATTACAGAAACAACACCGCCGTTCATATCTGCCTCCGTCAGCTTTAACGCGCTACTGTCAGGAACTCCGGCATAAATCTTCATACCGTTTTCCCTGAGCTCACCTAACAGCCGTGGTAAATCATCAGTTACGATAACATCCATTCTGAAAAGGGAGCCCATAGCCGACCTTTGTGATTTTGGGTTGTACACATCACATCCGCCGCTTACAATAACGCCGTCAAGTCCGACAGCCTCGGCAGTTCTCACAACTGCACCGAAATTTGCCGGATTTGATACACCATCTAACGCAATATATTTCCCATTATATTTTATTTTACCTATATTTGTATTTTTGTCAAGCATTTTGCATATGCAGAAAATGCCCTGATTATTTTTGGTATCACTCAACTTTTCTGCTACCTCTTCAGACACAAGGAAGCTACGCTCGGCTATATTTTCTACAGAACGAACGTAATCACAATATTTATTAAGTGCGTTTTCCGTTACAAAAAGCTCCTTGATTTCAACACCACTT
>JAZSCI010000261.1:0-6424 GCA_045602865.1 Acutalibacteraceae bacterium | reverse complement strand
CCTGCTACATTCTTCATTCATAAGGCAAATACTTTTAAAAGCTCTGTATGGGTTGAAAACGGCGACAGAAGAGCCAATGCAAAGAGTCTTCTCGGTGTTCTTTCCCTTGGTATTATGGGTGATGCCGAAATCCGCATTATCGCAGGCGGTGTTGATGAGGAGCAGGCAGTAAATGCACTCTATGCTCTTGTAGACAGCGGTTTTATTGAATAATCTACGTATTGAAAGGCGGTAAAGGATTTCCTTTGCCGCTGTTTTTAATTTATAAAAAAGAGAATTTACGGTTGTGTAACAGGTGGTGATATTACGGAAAACAGAATGAAAACCCTTAAGGAAAAGGCAAATAAGCTGCCCCTTAATCCGGGCGTTTATATTATGAAGGATTCAAAGGGGAATATTATCTATATCGGTAAAGCAAAAGCCTTGAAGAACAGAGTAAGCCAGTATTTCGGCTCCCAGAACAAGCACCCTCAGAAGGTTCGCAAAATGGTTGAGAGTGTCAGGGATTTTGACTATATTCTTACGGATAGTGAATTTGAAGCACTTGTTCTTGAATGTAGTCTTATAAAAAAGCATATGCCCAAATATAACATCCTCCTGAGGGATGATAAGGGCTTCAGTTATATAAAGGTAACAAAGGGTGAATGGCGTAATATCTATGCGGTGCTTCAGCGGGATGATGAGAATGCGGAATATATAGGACCTTATACCGCAGGCTACACCGTTACAAAGGCAGTTGAGGAAGCAAAAAGGATATTTAAGCTTCCTGTATGCAATAAAACCTTTTCGGGAGACTTTAAGAAAACAAGACCTTGTCTTAATTATCATATCGGTATATGCTCCGCACCCTGCGGAGGGCATATAAGAAAAGCGGATTACGATAAAAATGTGGAAAATGCTATAGATTTCCTGAAAAACGGAAGCAGGAAGGTTATAGAGGACCTGACCGCGGAAATGCTGGAGGCATCGGAAAATCTTGAATTTGAAAAAGCGGCAAAAATAAGAGATACAATAAAAAGTATTGAAAAGCTTAATAGCTCCCAGAAGGTCTTTTCATCAGTTCATCGTGAGCAGGATGTTTTTGCAATTCATATTATTGAAGGAAAAGGCTGTCTTTCCGTGTTCAGATTCAGGGAAAATAACCTTACAGACAGTGAGCATTTCTTTTTTGATGAGCAGGGTGAAGCCCCTGCTATGAGAGCAGAGCTTATAGCGGCTTATTACTCTATGGACAGAAAAATTCCCGTAAGAATAGAAGTTGATGGCGAGGTAGAGGGCGCAGAGACTCTGGAAAAATGGCTTTCAGAAAAGCGGTGTGGCTCAGTAAGCATTGTGGTGCCGCAGAGAGGTGAGCAGGCAAGGCTTGTTAATATGTGCAGAAATAATGCGGCTCAGAAGCTATCGGAAAAATATCTGGGTAAGGATAAGGGCAGAGAGGCGCTTGAGGAGCTGGCATTGTTGCTCGGACTCAAGAATGTCCCTGAATATATAGAAGCTTATGATATTTCCCATACCGGCGGAAGCGATAATGTGGCGGGGATGGTTGTTTTCAAGGGCGGAAAGCCCCTGAAGTCAGCATACAGGCGCTTTGCGGTAAAGGGCTTTGCAGGTCAGGATGACTACGGCTCAATGACAGAGGTTGTTTCCAGGCGGCTTGAAGAGTATTTCAAGCACAAGGATGATGAGTCGGTTGATAATTCTCAGGGCTTCGGCCATCTTCCCGACCTTATACTCCTTGATGGCGGCAAAGGACAGGTTAATGCCGTATTGCCTGTAATGGAAAAATACGGCTTGAATATTCCCGTATTCGGAATGGTGAAAAACAACAAGCATAAAACCTCAGCTATTTCCACGGGCGGTGGCCGTATTGAGTTTAACTCACGGAAAAGGGCATTTTCTCTTGTAACGGAAATTCAGGATGAGGTTCATCGCTTTGCCGTAACTTATCACAGAAAAAAACATACAAAAAGTGCTTTTGGTGCTTCACTTACAGAAATCAGGGGTATAGGCGAAAAGAAGGCAAAGGCACTTATTGCGGAGTTTAAAACTATGGATGCAATAAGGAAGGCAGATGCAGAGCGGCTTGTGAAAGTAAAGGGAATTTCTCAGGCAGATGCCCTTGAAATAATAAAAAGTCTGCGGGGCGAATAGAAAGTCACGGAATGTTGCAGTTGATGTAATTATTGTAATAATGGCAGTATAACTTGACAAATTGTCTTTAAAATGTCATAATAAAATGATTAATTATGTATGATGAGGTATATTGATGAGAGTAATTACCGGCTCAGCAAGAGGTCGCAGATTAAAAACTCTTGAGGGCGAAAGCGTAAGACCTACTACCGACAAGGTAAAGGAATCTATATTTAATATTATTCAGTTTGATGTGCCGGGAAGCAGAGTGCTTGATATGTTTGCCGGTTGCGGACAATTGGGTATAGAAGCTCTTAGCAGAGGTGCTCAATCAGCTGTATTTGTTGATATTGCACGGGCATCTGTGAATGTTATTGAGGAAAATCTTGAGACAACCGGCTTCAGAAGTGTGTCGAAGCTTGTTACCGGAAATTCTCTTGGTTATCTTGACAGAACTGTTGAAACTTTTGATATAGCCTTTCTCGATCCGCCCTACAGGGCAGGTATTATGAAGGATGCTATGGAGAGAGTGAAGGATCATATTGCCGATGGCGGTATTATTGTTTGTGAAACCTCTGCGGAAGAGGTTTTGCCCGAGGAGCTCGATGGCTTTGTGTCCCGCAGATACAAATACGGCAAAATAGCATTGACTATATACAGAAAGGATGAGACTGTTGGGTAAAAAGGTCATTTGTCCCGGTAGCTTTGACCCGTTGACAATCGGTCATCTTGATATTATTAAGAGATCATCTCTTCTTTTTGATGAGGTAATCGTTGTTGTAATGCGTAATTCCAGCAAGAATCAAGGTAGCTTTACAATAGATGAAAGAGTAGATTTTATCAAAAGATGTACAGGGGATCTGCCTAATGTTTCCGTAGATACATATGCAGGTCTGCTTGCCGATTATGTGGCTGCAAAAGGCGCATCTGCAGTTGTCAAGGGATTGCGTGCTATATCGGATTATGATGATGAATTCCGTCAGGCGCTTACAAACAAGCAATTGAATCCGGATATGGAAACCATATTTATGGTGGCCAGTGCAGAGCATACATTTCTCAGCTCAAGCGTAGTTAAGGAAGTTTGCGGATTAGGTGGGGATATTACAAAGTTTGTACCGGCCCAGATCCGAGACGATATAATTAAAAGATTAAGATAAAGGATGGTTTTTTATTATGGCTAGTGTAGCAGAACAGGCACTTGAAAGAATTGATATTCTTATAGAAGAAGCAAAGGCAGTACCCTTTTCAGCAAAGGCTCTTTTTGATGTTGAGGAGCTTGCAAAGTGTGTTATAGAAATCCGCAACCATATGCCCGAGGAGATAACACAGGCAAAGAAGATTACTCAGGAGAGACGAGACATTCTCGATGATGCAAGCTCGGATGCTGAGAAGATTATCGCTAATGCAAGATCAATTGCAGACCAGATGGTAGCTGAGCATCAGATTATCAAGGAAGCAAACGAAGCAGCTGCTTATATTATGAATCAGGCAAAGACCAATGCCGAGGAGACTGTGAAAGCAGCAGAGGAGAAGGCAGCTAAAATCGAGAGAGATGCTGAGGAATGGGCAAAGGGCATCAGCGTAGGCGCACAGAAGTATGTTACAAATGTAATCAATGCTACCTGTGAATCTCTTTCACGTTCTCTTACTGATGTTACCAAAGCCATTTCGGATAATTCCAGAGAAATGGATAAAATCAAAGAAAGCGCACAGAAGGCTATCAATGAGTTCAAGTATATTGAGAAGCCTCATCATAACTAAGGTGACGTATTAATGGAAAAAGAAAGATTATGTTCACGGTGTATGCGTAGCATAGGCTTAAGCGATTCCTGTCCCTATTGCTCGGCAAAGCTTAAGGAGGAGCAGAAAGATCCCTATCTGCCCCTTAAGACTATGATTGCCGGAAGATACCATATAGGTAATCTTGTAGGTACAGACAGAGAAGGAAATACCTATGCCGCATTCGATATGGAGCTCAAAAAGCCTGTCACAATCAGAGAGCTTTACCCTGAAGGCTGCCTTTCAAGGGGCGAGGGTAATTATTGCTGTGTGAATGTGGGCAAGGTAAAGGAGTTTATGGAATACAAGGAAGCCTTTGTGAAAATGTGGGAAACACTTAAGGACATTAAAGGCTTCACTGCATTCACCGAAGTTTACAGTATTGTTGGTGATTTGGGTACTGTTTATGTTGTATCTGAATTTTTAGGAGAGGGAAAAACTCTTCGTGATTATCTTCTTGAGCAGGAGCAGGGCTTTATCTCATGGGATGAGGCAAGAGTTCTCCTTATGCCCGTGCTTTCAGCAATGGGTGAATTACATGCCAAGGGCATCGTTCACGGCGGAATTTCTCCTACAACTCTTATTCTTGATACTAATTCAAAGCTCAGAATCACAGACTATTGCAATTTAGCTCTGAGAGAACCTGCTGACGGCTATGCAGCTATTGAGCAATATGGTATGGCGAAGGATCTGAAGCCTATTTGCGATATTTATGCCTTTGCCGCTGTTCTGTACAGAACACTTATAGGCAGTGTGCCCATAAAGGCAACTGAGAGAATGTATAATGACAAGCTTATGATTCCCGGCAGATTTGCTGAGATGCTTCCGGCTTATGTTATTAATGCCCTTGTAAACGGCTTGCAGATTCTTCCTGATGACAGAACTGCAAATGCAGAGGATCTGAGAAATGAGCTTTCTGCTTCTCCTGTTGCGGCAGGAACTGCAGCAGAGGAGTATGATTCAATATATGCTTCCAGAGAAGATGAGCTTGAGGAGGAAGATGTTGATGATGTAGCAGAGGAAACTGCTGTTACAGAAGAGACTCCCGATGCAAATAAACTCAAGAAGAGCACCATTGCGGCATTCGTAATAAGTGTAATTCTGTGTCTCGGTGTACTTGGTGCTGTTGTTTTCGGCTTGTTCGGAAACAGAGATGAAAAGCCTGAGGGCGAGACTACCACCGAGGAGCTTGAAGATACATCGCTCTATGGTGATGAAAATTCTTCATCTGATAACAACGACACAACCGATTATGACAGTGAGGTTGTAAGTGTGTCGGTTCCTGATTTCCGCGGAAAGAAATTTGAGGATATCAAGAATGACAGTATCTATAAGCAGGTATTCATTTTTGACACAAGCTATGAGAATAGTGCAGAGCCTAAAGGCACAATCATCTCTCAGGATGTTCCCGAGGGAACTATGGTTTCTTCTCTGAATCCCAGAGAAATTACCGTAGTCATAAGCGATGGCCTTGAGGTTCCTCAGGTTGTAGGTGAGGAAATGCAGGATGCAGTCGAGGAAATGGAAGATGCAGGCTTCAAAAACATTGAAACAGTTGTCGGAAGCGTTGCCGACAGCAGGAGTAAATCCCTTAAGGTGTATAGCGTTGTGTACGAGGATACAGAAACAGGGGATTGGGCTGAGCTTCCTCACGACAGACGCCTTTCAGCTACAGACAAAATCATTGTGTATTATTACGGAGAGTTCGAGGAGCAGACTACCGAGGCAGTCACCCAGGCAGTCACAGAGGCAGTTGTAACCACTGAGGCTCAGACATCCGCAGAGGTTGAGACACCTGATGAGGATGAGATGAACGAATCCGAAGAATAAATTTCACAAAAACTCTTGACAAAGTTTGTGTAAATTGTTATTATATTGTGGCAATAAAGCAGAACTGTTCCGTTCTCACCAAACGAGAGTATTGTTTGGTTAATAGCTTTCTGGATTTTACGCAATGGAATAATTGTGTCATTAAGCTCGGACGGATTTCTGTTCGAGCTTTTAATTATTTATGGAGGTGCTTAGGTATCAGCAAGGAAAATCAGATTAACGAAGAAATCAGAGACAAAGAGGTCAGAGTAATTTCTGCCACAGGTGAGCAGCTCGGTGTTATGTCACCAAAGGAAGCTCTCGCTATTGCAGAAAAAAGTAATCTTGACCTTGTAAAGGTTGCTCCGAATGCTGCTCCGCCCGTTTGTAAGATTATGGACTACGGCAAGTTCAAATTCGACCAGACGAAGCGCGAGAAGGAAGCAAAAAAGAAGCAAAAGGTTATTGATATTAAAGAGGTTCGTCTGTCTCTCAATATTGACACAGGTGACTTTAATACAAAGGTTAACCACGCTCTTCGTTTCTTGAAAAACGGTGACAAAGTTAAAGTATCAATCAGATTCAAAGGCAGACAGCTTTCTCATACAGAAAAGGGGCTTGATGTTATGAATGCCTTTTGTGAGATGATACAGGATGATGCTATTGTAGAAAAACAGGCTAAAGTCGAAGGCAGAAGCATGTTTAT
>JAZSCI010000260.1:0-10700 GCA_045602865.1 Acutalibacteraceae bacterium | reverse complement strand
CTCTGCCCATTCACCTTTTTCATCATACTGGGTATAGCCATATTTTTTGCAAAGATATGCATCATGGTTTACAGGATAAAAAATAATCTCTGTCATATCCTTGTTGTAAAGAACGCCATCAACATCGCAATAATTGGGATTGTTTTCATCCACAAAAACCGCTTCCAAATTCCAGCAGGAATAGAAAGCCTTGCTTCCTATTTCCGTTACATCAGGGCCTATATTAATCTCGATGATTTTCTCATCGCAGTTAAAGGCATAATCGGTAATGGAGGTGATTTTCTTGCTCTTATCCTTAACAATTGTGAAATTGGTTTCAGGATCACCATTCTCCTCATCGTACTCAATATCCATAGAGTAATCAATATCAAGCTTCTTTATGAAGCCTGTATTGCTGAATTTTGAAAGCTCACAAACGCCCTCGGACAGCTCTGTATATTCAAAGGTATCCTTCTGCACTGTACGGACACTGAAATAGCATGAGAGTGAAACTGCAACAATAATAACAAGAGAGAAAATAATCTTCTTGGCGGTATAGTGCTTATAGGGCTTATTTATATGAGGTGCTGCAAGACCGGGCACTCTGTATGTCCATATTTCATCATCGGGAATATCCAACACAACCGGATCTGTATTTTGTCTTTTCACTAAATCTTTTTTCCTTTTGCTCACACTATCTCACCTACCCTTTATAGCTTCCTGCAACGGAAGTTCCTTCTTCCTCTGCTTTTTTCTCGGTTACCTCTGCCCTGCGCTTCAGAACCTCCATAACCATATTCTGCTTCTCGCTATCATAGTCCCAGAACAGATATGGTATTGTCATAAGGAAGAAGCCGATAACATCGATAATAAGAGGAATTACAATTATATTGCGCCTTGATTCATCAACAAAAAGCACATCCCAGTTACTGTTAAAGCCGTATCTGAGAAGCATCAGAGGAATAATAAGTCCTACAAATGAAGTGATAGGACCTGTAAACCAACCGAAGATACCTGCAAAGCTTTCAAGTCTTTCACCTGAAAGGTACATCTGATAATCTCCTATACGGACATTCATATCGTGCCCTGCCGTTGTGGGAACTGTTTTTGTCATTTCCATAAAGAACAGAACCACACAACAAATAGTTCCGCAAAGTGTAAGGTTGTCACCCAGGAACCACATAGACAATACAATCAACAGATTTCCTATTGCTCTGCTAAGCTGATAGAATACCATTATCTGCTTGTATGAGAAGCGCTTAAGGAAATACGGTGACAACAGATCCGGCGGAGTTCCCGCAAAGGAAATAAGCGCCACAATAAGACTGTAAGGCAAGCCACTTAATCTGAAGGTATAGAAATATACAATTGTTGCAAAGGGAAGCATACCATTTCCCAGAGAGTCAATAAGACCTACGATTGTATTAATAAGCAGATATTTGTTATGAAGAACACCGAACATACCGTCCCAGAACTTAATCTGCACCTTTTTCTCAATAGGCGGCTGAGGTATGCGCTCCTTTACCCTGCCTGCAAAAAGCATTGTAAGTGCCGCAAAGACAATAAACGTACCGGGAATAACATATCTGAAAACATTTATATCTGCCCAATCGTGCCTGAGCATACCGATAATCACAGGAAGAATAATAGCAAGAATTGAGTGGAAAATGTGGGAAAGCTTTATAGGATAGCTTCGCACAAGTATTCTTTCCTGAAGGTTGGGGCTTATGCTCTTGGTACAGGTTTCAAGGTTATTGGCAAAACCGAAAACATTGTAGCAGGCAAACATAAGATTTGCTACCCACACACGTGTTGCAACATCGGGAATGTTGTATACGGGAAGCCAACCGACAAGAATTACCATAATACATTTTGGTATAACATCACAATACAGACTATACTTGTATCTTCCGTATTTGGGAATGAGCTTCTTTCTCCAGAAAATATTTCTGGCACCTACCCAGCCTGTATACAGGAAATGGGAGCCGAACACCTTGAAGCAAGCAGTTGCGTTCATTCCTTCAAGGCCGTTAAGATATGTAATAAAACGGCTTGATTGGTCAAACAGAAGACTGTAGTCAAAAATTATCGTGGATATACCAAACAACAGCATACCCATATAGACTCCGTAAACCTTCCGTTCAGTCTTCTTGGGCAGGAAGCCTAAGTTGTCACAAACAAACCACCATATAAGAGCCGACACATAACCCAACGGCATATTTATGATACCTATAACGGAGAATGTCAGATACGGAAGCTTGTAGTGATACATAATCAAAAAACAAGCTGACCAGAAGCCGATATACTCCAGAACCTTTGATCCTGCATAGTTACTGCCTACGGATATGAAAATATCCTTATATTCCTTATAGGGAACATATTTGCCCTCTGCAGGAGTGTTCCAATGATCTTTTACTTCGTTAAAAAGCCACTTGCCCTTGTCAACAAGGGAACCTATGCCTTTTCCGCTCATAAAAAAACCTCCTTATTGAAATGTTGTTTACATTTTAGCATATACATCCAAAAATAACAACACAAAAACAGTATTTATATTTATAATACATAAAAAATCCGCTGACTTAATTATCAACGGATTTTTATGTTTATTTTCTTTTCAGAAATTTTGACAGTATATCCTCCGTAGGAAGCTGAGCAATTATAATCGCCGTAAATACAAGAAAGCAGCCGAATATTTCATTTCCTGTAAGGCGCTCACCAAAGAATGCTCCTGCAAGAGCAGCAAAAACAGACTCAAGACTCATAAGAAGACTGGCAACTGTTGCATTGAGATTTTTCTGTGCCACAATCTGCAAGGTGTATGCCACACCGGAGGATAACACACCTGCATATAAAATCGAGCCTGCGGCAGAATAAATTGCCTGGGGAGATATTTCCTCGAAAAGTATTGCGCCTACTGTTGAAATACATGCAAGAACAAAAAACTGCACAAGGGAAAGCCTCACTCCGTCAACCTTTACTATAAAGCTATCAACAATCATTATCTGCACAGCAAAGAGCACTGCACAAAGAATCAGAAGCAAGTCACCTGCATTTATGCTTCCTGCCTCAGTAACACAAAGGAAATACATACCGCATACCGCTATTGCGATACAAAGCCAGAGCACCCGTGGAATCTTTCTTTTAAAGAAAACTCCCAGGATAGGGACAATCAATATATAAAGTGTTGTAAGAAAGCCCGATTTTCCTACTCCCGACAGTATTATTCCGTATTGTTGAAGAAGTGATGCAAGGAAAAGAGCAACACCGCAAAGAAGTCCGCCCACAATCAGGTGTCCGGAAAGATAGGTTTTATTTTCGCCGTACTCTCCCTCTCCCACCTTCTTCTTATTGACCTTATACAAAAAGAAGGACACCGGCAACAACACAACAACGGCGCACCAGGACCTTGCCGCCAGAAAGGTAAAATTACCTATCAGATCCAAGCCCTGCTTCTGCGCCACAAAGGCGGTACCCCATATAAATGCCGCCAACATCAACAGCAATGTGGCGACTATCTGTTTTGATTTTGAAACATCCTTTTTCACTTTACATTTCACCTCTACAGAATGGATAGAATACATCCACTCCAAGTCCACTTTACCCTATAAATCGGTTGCCCGTAAATTTCTGAACGGACAACCGAAAATCATATTTATTCAATTTTCAACCTTATCAGGCATCCAGAAAAGCCCGTACCCTTTCAGCTCTCAGCTTATCCCTTTCCGACCTGTCAAGCGGTCTGTCAACAGAAAGAGAAATTGTAGCCGGCTGCATCTGTATCATAAGAGCTTCGAGCCTTGATGTGTCCATAGAAACAATACCTCTCACCGCACCAAGGCGAACAAGAGAGATAAGCTCCATAAACTCGCTTGTATCAATAAGTCTTGCGTACCTGAGCACTCCGTAAGCACGGAAAATTCTGTCCTCTGTAACGGGAGATCTGAATATTTCCTCACGGGCAGCTCTTTCCTGAGCTGCAATCTGTAAGGCAATAGATTTAAGATTTTCAATAGCCGCTTTTTCGGTAATCCCCAGAGTCACAGAATTACTGAGCCTGAAAAGGTCACCCTTTGCCGCAGAGCCCTCTCCGTATGAGCCCTGAAGCAGAAGTCCGAATTTGGAAACAGTTGTAATAAGCTTTGTAATCTGCGCAGTTGTAACCAAGCCCGGAAGATGCAACACAACCGATGCCTTCATACCCGTGCCCAGAAGAGAAGGATCCTGGGTAAGGTATCCCAGATTAGGATCAAAAGCAAATTTCAATCTGCTATTAAGCCCGTTATCTATTTTATCCGCAGTTCTGTATGCTTCATCAAGAGAAAAACCCGCATACATAACCTGCATACGAATATGATCCTCTTCATTGAGCATTACGCTCACAGACTCATCATCCGTCATCAGAAGTGCTCTGCCATCACGGGATGAGGCAAACTCCGGGCTTACAAGATGTCTTTCTGCAAGAGAAACAACCTCTGCCTGAGAAAGAGTTTTCATTTCGTAGTAATTAAAATTAAAATCCTCTATATTCTCTGCCGCCTGCTTTATGAGTGAGTCCACCTTAAGCTTCTCGGGCAAGGAAAGTCTTGAAGGGAAAGGAATTTGCGGAAGATTTCTCGCAATATGAATACTGGTGCTTATAACAACATCATTCTGCGCACCTGTGCCAAGATACCATTTTGCACCCATTATTCACTACCCCCTTTTTTAAGAAGACTGTCAAGCTCATCACTTAATATAGCCGCCTCCTGATAATTCTGCTCATTTACTGCGGCCGCAAGTCGGCTTCTGAGGGAATCAAGATAATTCTCCTGAGACTGAAGCTCGGAAGCAGAGGGATTTTTTCCTATATGCTTAACCTTGCCGTGAAGTCTGTTTATTGAAGGGATGATTTTATCGTAAAATGCAGAATAGCACTCTGAACAACCTAATTTTCCATCCTCGGCTATCTCCTCGAAGGTTTTGCCGCAAACGGGACAAGGAACTGCTCTCAGCTCCACACTCTCTGTATTCAAAAGCACATCCCTGAGAAAATTAGTGAAACCGAAGCCCGAAACGGAATAAGCCTCACCATAGCCCAAGGAACGGGCACAGTCAGAGCAAAGATGAACCTCTGTTGCTTTACCGTTTATTATTCGCTTCATATGCATACAAGCTTCGTTTTTATTACAGCTTTGACAAATCATCTTTTTCACCTCGGGTACATTATACGATAAAACGGCTCACAATTCAAGGCGGATACGTTAAATATCGCCATAATCAGCAAAGTTTTACTCAGAGCGTGAAGCCCATATCATCATCAAAATCCAATTCCTCATCCATTTCAAGCTCATCCGCAAAACCGTACTCGTAATCATCTGTATAATCCCTATAGTCATTTGGATTCTGACCGAAGGATTTACCGAAATTCAAGTTAAAGCCCATTATATATCACCTCTTTTCAATCATATTCTGTTCAGGGAAAAAATATATATTCATTCATTAACATTTTTCCCATTTGTTCATATTATGCTTTGAAAGGAGGCTTCACAATGGGTTGCTTATTCAACAACGGTAACGGATGTTCCTGGATTATTATCCTCATCATAATCCTTCTTTGCTGCAATCAGGGCGGCACTTACAACAACGATTGCCATAACAACAACTGTGGCTGCTGCTAATTAATATAACAGATAATTAAAAGAAGGGGCTGTAAAAAAACTTTTCGTTTTTTTACAGCCCCGTTAAACTGTTATTCTATCAGAAAACAATGCCTACAACCGCACTGAACACGCTGAGAAGCATTAAGCCCGCAAGAGCGATACATACTATTCTTTTTGCCTTATCACTGAACATTATTCAATACCAAGAAGCTTTTTCACACTGTCGGAAATAACACCCAGCTTTGCTTCCGCTTCCTCTCTTGATGATGCCTTAGCCGTAATATAGATTTTGATTTTAGGCTCTGTACCTGAGGGGCGGACAATAACTGCATCGCCGCTCTCCATTCTGTAGGAAAGGACATTTGATCTGGGGAGACCTGTCTCGCCATCGGTAGTAACGCCTGTCTTGTAGTCTCCTACCCATACAACCTTGCTTCCGTTAATTTCAGCAGGAGGATTATTACGAAGCTCATCCATCATATCAGCCATCTTCTGCATACCCGCAGCGCCCTCAAAGGCATAGTTATCAAGCTGATTGAAGAAATAACCGTACTTTTCATAAACACTGTTCATAAACTGCCATAGAGTAATGCCCTGTGCCTTGTAGAATGCAGCCATTTCACAGATAATCATAGCGGCATTAACGCCATCCTTATCACGGGCATGAGCGCCTGTAAGGTAGCCGTAGCTTTCCTCAAGACCGAGAACGTAACGGTCTGCCTCACCCTTTTCATCAAGCTCTGTTACAAGCTCACCGATGTACTTGAAGCCGGTAAGAAGGTCTGCCATTTCTGCACCGTATTCCTTACAGATTGCAGAAATGAGAGGTGTTGTAACAATTGTCTTAACAATAACGGGATTCTCGGGAAGCTTACCCTTTTCCTTAAGCTGAGAGAGAAGGTACTCACAAAGCATAGCACCAACCTCGTTACCTGTCATTAACTTGTATTCCCCGTTATCACGGACTGCAATACCTACACGGTCACAATCGGGATCAGTAGCAAGCATAAGGTCTGCGGGGAAATCCTCGGTCATAGCAAGTCCCTGCTCAAATACCTGGCGGATTTCAGGGTTAGGATAAGGACAAGTAGGGAAATTACCATCGGGCTTTTCCTGAGTTTTTACAATCTCAAGCTCGGAAACGCCCAATTTCTTGAGCACTCTGCGAACAGGCTTGTTTCCTGTACCGTTAAGGGGTGTGTAAAGCACCTTAAGACCTGATTTTTTAACGATTTCGGGATTCACTGAGCATTCGAGAACCTTTTCAATAAATTCGTCCTTAACCCAATCCTCAATATAATCGACCATATCCTCTGCAAGGGCATCCTCAAAGGACATTCTCTTTACTCCGTCAAACATATCAACCTCTTTCATATAGGCGTATGTTTTGGCTGCCCCCTCATCAGTCATCTGGAAGCCTCTGTAATCGTAACACTTGAAGCCGTTATATTTTGAAGGGTTATGACTTGCAGTAAGAACGATACCCGAAGAACAATGAAGTCTTCTTACAGCGAATGAAAGCATGGGCGTGGGCATAAGCTCAGGATAAATATAAACCTTTATTCCGTTAGCGGCAAGAACACCTGCGGCACATTCTGCAAAAACATCACTCTTGATTCGGGAGTCATAAGCAATAGCAACAGAAGGCTCATCATACTCCTCATTAAGATAGTTGGCAAGACCTTGTGTTGCGTGAGCAACAGTATAAACATTCATTCTGTTTGTACCTGCACCGATAACACCGCGGAGTCCGCCCGTACCGAATTCAAGATTTTTGTAGAAGCGGTCAAGAATAGCCTCCTCATCACCCTCAATGGAAGCAAGCTCTTCCTGAAGGTCACTGTCGAGAACGGCTTTTTCAAGCCAAAGCTTGTAAAGTGCATTTATGTCATTCATATATAATATCCTTTCGTTTATTATTTCTATAGATTATATCACTATGATGCCCTAAAATCAATCATCTGATGAAATTAGTCCTGATTTTAGGTTTACTTTCAGGTCTGTTAATCCCCTGAGCCTTACCGTTTTCAATACAAGCGAGAAGCCAAGCCATATTCTGACCGAGAGTCTGCATTATCTGTATACCCTCAAGGTCGCAAAGCACATCCTCTGCTTTAGCACCGTGTACCATATTCCAGTAGCCTGATGACACAACCGGCATACAGCTGATTGTAAAATATTTGTTGAGAACATCAAATGCCGCTGTGGAGCCTGCTCTGCGGCAGCTCAATATTGCGGCTCCCGGTTTATAACGGAAATCAGCAGAGCCTGCATAGAATGCTCTGTCAAGAACTGCACATATTGTTCCTGAGGGTGCAGCATAATGCACGGGAGAGCCGAAAACAAAACCGTCTGCGCCCTTTGCTTTGTCAATCAGTACATTTACCACATCATCATCAAAAACACATTTACCGCCGTTAGAGGCGCATCCGCCACATCCGATACAACCTCTGACCGGCTTATTGCCCAGCCAGAAAATTTCTGTTTCTATATCCTTCTTTTTAAGCTCGTTCTCAATCTCACAAAGGGCGGTATAGGTGCAGCCCTTTTCGTGGGGAGAACCGTTTACAAGTAATACTTTCATTTTATAACCTCGCTTATCAATAATTTTTCCAATTCATCTGTACTGTTTACAATATATTCAGGAGAAAGGCTTTGTAAAACCGCTTTATCCCTGAAGCCCCAGGTTACGGCAATACAGGGTATACCTGAATTTTTTGCGGTTTCCACATCAACCTCGGAGTCACCTATGTAAACTGTACTTTCGGGAAGCGCCTTCATTTCCTTCATAACACCTAAAACGCTATCGGGAAAAGGCTTTCGCCTTATCCCTTCTTTTTCTCCGTAGGCACAGTCATAAAGTCCCGAAAAATAATCCTCCATAAGGCTTTTTACCGCAAAATCAGCCTTGTTGGAAACAACGGCAACCTTAAAGCCGTTTATTTTCAGCTTTTGTAATAAATCAATGATACCTTCATAGGGCTTTGTGAGTATAGCAGAATGCTCCTTATAGTATGCCTTGAATTCATTAAAGCATTTATCGGTAATTTCATCAGGAGTATTTTCGGGAACCGCGCGTTCAACAAGAAGGCGTATGCCGTTACCCACAAAGGAACGGATTTCCGTTGTACTACGCGTAGGTAAATCATTTTTTTCAAGGACATAATTTACACTGTCCCGTAAATCCTCAAGGGTATCAAGGAGAGTTCCGTCAAGATCAAAAATAACTGTCTCAGTCTTCATCTTCAGGGCACTCCAAATCTACAACCGTATATGCTCTGCCCAAAGCGGGTAGAACCTTCCCCTTTAAGTCTGCGGTGGAGAATTTAACCGTTGCGGTATTTACACAAGGGTGACAGGCAAAATACTCATCCTTAAATACATTCTTCTCAATAAGAAGCTCTACAGTTTCATTTTTATCAAACATAAGAGAAAGCACAGTCAAAGAGCCGGGCGAAACATTGAGAAGCTCCTCCATTTTCTCTCCGCTTGCAAAGGAAAGTCGGGAAGAATTAATCTGCGCAGAAAGATATTTTGTCTTAAAGGGCATATCCCCCGAAATAAGAAGCATATAAAATTTGGTTTGTTGTCTGTTGCAAAGGAGAAGATTTTTGCAGATTTTTGCATCAATAATCTTCTCTACACCTTCGCAAAGCTCTATTGTTGCCGCCTCATCGTGCTCGGCTCTTATGTATTCCACTCCGTTTTCCTCAAGGAAAAGGTAGCTTTGCATCTCCTTTTCCGTTGGGGTGGCTTCGGGATGGATATTATATGTTTGTGGATTTATGTACATAGTTTCTCTCCATATCATCAATATTTACTTTTTACCTTGTAGGCACTGCTGCTTTCGCTTGTTGAACTGCCTTTATAGGCTTTCACCTTGTATTGATAGGTTACGCCCTTTCTTGGTGTTTCATCAAGGTATTTTACTTTTGTGTTACCCTTCACCTTAGCAAGCTTTTTCCAATCTCCACCGGAAGCCTTGCGATAAACACTGTAGCCCTCTGCTCCTGATACCTTGCTCCACTTAACAGTGATACCTGCCTTGCCTGATGAAGCACCTGATATTTTGGGTACGGAAAGGAAGGTAATGCTCTTTGCTTCGGATTTCACAGAAACAAAGGAGTCTTTTACAGCTTTAACTACATAGTAATACTTTGTGCCACTCTTTGCAGTTTTATCTGTGTAAGAGGTGCTTGTTGTTTTACCGATATATGCGTAAGAGCCGCTTGAAGTCTTTCGGTAAACCTTGTAAGCTTCTGCACCGCTTACCTTACCCCAGGTAAGCTTTACTCCTGTTGAAGCATTTGCAATTGTCTTGATTGTGGGCATTGCAAGGAAGGTAATGCCCTTTGATGCAGATTTCTCCGAATCTCCTGCCTCGTTTACGGCTTTTACAACATAGTAATACTTTGTGCCGTTCTTTGCAGTCTTATCTGCATAAGCGGTCTTTGTTGTTTTGCCAAGAAGCTTATATGAGCCACCGCTGACTTTACGGTAAACCTTGTAAGAGTCGGCACCACTAACCGCCTTCCACTCAAATCTTACGCCGTAATCCTTGTTTGCAATCGTCTTGATTGTGGGCTTTGAGCACTTAAGCTGCTTGATTGTGGCTTTTTCAAGTGTTTTACCACACACTGTACACTCCTTGTGCTTCGAGCCTGCAGCATTTACGGTTGCTTTTGTATCGACAATCCAATCGGAAACAGTATGGTCGGTTGATTCATAGTGAATTGCCGCATTGGTAAGATAAGTATTATACTCACCGACACTTATCTTTGACCATTCTTCTTCGGTGCCTGTAAAGAAAACGTAGCTAAGGCTTGTGCATTCATAGAAAACAAAAGAACCTATACTTGTTACGCTATCGGGGATGGTGATAGAGGTAAGGCTTGTGCAATTATAGAAAGCCCCATCACCTATACTTGTTATACTGTCAGGAATGGTGATGGAGATAAGGCTTTTGCAACCATAGAAAGCCTCCTCTCCTATACTTGTTACACTGTCGGGGATTGTGATTGATGTAAGGCTTGTGCAACCATAGAAAGCGCCGCGACATATACTTTTTACACTGTCAGGTAT
>JAZSCI010000259.1:0-6817 GCA_045602865.1 Acutalibacteraceae bacterium | reverse complement strand
GTACTAATAGGTCGAGGGCTTGACCATTTCGTTTGTTTCTTCGCTTTCCTTTATTCAATTTTCAGGGTATATGCCCTACTTAAGTCGAGTTAATAGCTCGACTTTTTTTATTTGTCTTTTTTATTTTTTTTATTATTTATATCGATTCGTGATCAGAGCTTATTATATCAAATAGTATATATATCATTAATTTTAGCGCGATAAAACTACATAAAAGGGAAAAAACATTAACGTAAGGGAAAAAGCAGAATTGGCTTTGACTCTGTACTTTGCGTGTGTTACCATAATGTCAACAGGAGAATTTTATTTTGTTACCAACTGTTAATATTCAGAAATGAGGTGTTTTTATGGTAACTGATCTCTTAAACAAAAAGGTTAAATATTGGGAAGACAGTCTTCTTGATGTGGGCAAGCGCAACAATATGATGAATTATCACGAAACAAAGCGCACTACAATCAAATTAACCGAACCCGGCGCAGAGGAGCTTTTTGATCGCCTTGTAGTTAATGGAGAAACACTTAGCTTTAAGCGTCTTTCCCAGAAGGAAAGCGATATGCGCATTAATTCTGTTCTGGATTTAATGGAAATATTGGGAGAACCTTTACCTTTAGGTGTTGGTGATATCAGAAGCAATCTTACAGCAGTTGAATCACAGAAAACTCTCAAGAATATCAGAAATAAAGCCCGTGGTATTATAGAAGAGCAGGGTATTAATATGCTTTGTGTATCTATCGGCTTCGTTGAATGGGAGGATGTCAGGGGCGCAACACCCAGCAAATGTAAATCTCCTCTTATTCTTGTACCTGTTACTCTTGGGCTCAAGTCTATCAATGCTCCTTACACACTTTCCAAAACTGATGAGGATATCGTAGTTAATCCTACTGTTTCATATTATTGGAAAACTGCATACGGAATTGAGCTTCCTTCCTTTGATGAACATAATGAGAGCATAGCTTCATATTTTCAGAAGATTGAAACTATTGCAGAGGAGAATGGATGGACAGTAAAGAGAGAAGCAAGTGTGGGATTTTTCTCCTTCCTTAAGATTAATATGTATCATGACCTCTTAAATAATGAGGAAAAGATTAAACAGCATCCTGTTATCAAAGCTCTTGCAGGAGATCTTGAAGAGGTTAATAATATCCCCGAGGATATTATGTCCATCAAGCTTGATGGTAAGCATCCTTCAGATTCATATCAGGTATTAAGCGCCGATTCCAGTCAGCAGGAAGCGCTTCATTATGCAAGCAACGGTGTCAACTTCTCTCTTGAAGGCCCTCCAGGCTCAGGTAAGAGTCAGACTATTGCTAATATGATTGCTGAGGCTATTGCCGATGGTAAGACCGTTCTTTTTGTTTCAGAGAAAATGGCTGCCCTTCAGGTGGTTTATCGCCGTCTTGAGGAGGCTAAGCTTGCAGATTTCTGTTTACCTCTTCATAATTACAGAGCCAATAAAAATGAGGTTCTTCAGCAGATCGGAGCTAATCTCGATCTTCAGGCAGTCTCTATGAAAAAGTCAGCACTTGGCTCACTGGATGAGCTTGAGGGTGTTCGTAATTCACTTAATGAATACGCAAATGACCTTCATAACTCCAATACTAAGCTCGGAATGAGCTGCTATGAGGTTTATGGTGAGCTTGAGGCTCTTAAGGATGTTCCTGTTGTAATATTTGATATAGATGACCTTTGTCAGGTATCAGGTGCAAGACTTCAGAAATATCTTAAAGACATTAAGGATTATTCACTTGTTCTTAAGCGTATTGAAAACAGAACAACCGACAACCCTTGGCTTGGCTGCAAGAAGCAGAACGGAACATACGAGTACAACGAGAAGCTTCGTGATGCACTTAATAGTGCTATGGATTATTCCGAAAAATGTAAGCAGGGTGTTGAGGCATTGACCGGCGACAGTTCTCTTTCAGATTTAATTACAATGCCTGAGATAGCAGATGTTGTTGGTGCCATTGATACTATAACCTTACTTCCTTCTCTTTCCGGTGAGAATATCGCTGATTTAAATACTCGTAAAAGCTCAGAGCTTGTAAAAAGAGCCAGAAAGGTGTTCGCTATCCGCAAGGAAAATGATGAGACTATTTCAGGTGTATTCGCAGGAGATGCAGACACAAGCGTATGTATGGCATCCAAAGCTGAAATTGATAAGGCTTGCGATACATTAATGAAGACACACTTGTTCAAAAATGTTGATAAGAATATTTTGATGAACGACTCTCAGGAGTTCTTAAATAAATTATCTTCTGTGAAGGCGGGTGCAGAGGCATATATCAGTGCAGTCGATACTGCCGAGGAGCTTGTTGGCTTAAGCTTTACTAATGTTGAATTTGCAGTTGAGCAGATTAAGGCGATTTCCGAGCTTCTTTCCGGTGTTGGTAAGAATTTCAACACAGAATGGTTCAATGTAGTTGTTGATAATGCTGAACAGAAGGTGCTTTCATTAAGAGATTTGTACCTGCAGATGTCCGATCTTAAAGAGCAGATTGGAGCAAACTGGTCCGAGTCCGTATTTGATGAGCAGTCTGATATTTATAAGGACTGCGAGCGTATGAAAAAGCTCTTCGAGAGAGATTACAACAGCTCAATCAGATTCATTAATCGTGAATATTATATTCACAAGAAGCTTGTTGAGGAAGCTTGTATTGACAGAACGGTTGCTTCTGACAACAACGAGGTTGTGAAGCTTCTTTCTGTAATAGCTGAATACAAGGGGCTTAAAGCTGCTTTTAATAAGAGCAAGAGTCTTGTAGAGGAAAGCTTCGCAGATTTCTTCACCGCAAATAATATTGATTGGGAGTCTTTAATTGATGCCGCTAAGCTTACTGATTGTGTATCAGCACTTTACGGCAAAAAGCACTGTTCTGTATTTGCGGACTGCGTTTCCGACAATGTAGAGTCATTCACAAAGCAGCTTAAGCGTGTTGTTGAGCAGCTTACTGAAAGCTACCATAAGCTTGAGGCAATTTCCGCTGATGATACAGTTGCTATCTCCTTTGACAGAATCCTTGATTCTTATGATGAGGAGCTTCAGGTAATCGATATGTGTATCGAGAGCCTCAGCACAATAACCGGCGAGTTTGATAAGCTTTCAGCTTACCTCAGAGATGAGGATTGTGACAATGCTAAGATTGTAGATGCATTAAACAAAATCAAGGAGACAGAGGCGCTCGATAATGAAATCGGCGGAATCAACAATGATTGTCGCAGTATTTTCAATGAACTTTATAATGGTGAAGACACCGATTGGAACAAGCTTGATTCCTGCCTTGCAGGACTGAGAAACATAAAGAATGGTCGCTTCGCTGCCTTACTTGAATGCTATTCTCAGGCTGATGAGGATAAGAAGAACGAAATCAAGGCAGCAGCTGCTGATCTTAAGACTCTTGTTGCAGACAAGAGCGCAGAAGCCAAATGCAAATGGTTTGCCGGTCAGTTTGAAGGTGACATCTTCAATGAATTCACAGTTTCCCAGTTTGCCAAGAAAACCAGAGATTGTTGTGAAAACAATGAGATGCGCCAAAGCTGGATGGACTATCTTGATGTGAAAGAGAAAACCGCAGAAAACGGAATTTCTGACTTTATTCGTGCTATTGAGGAAGAAGGCATTGTAGAGAATATCGACAAGTGCTTCCTTAAGGGCTTCTACAATATGTGGCTCAACGAAATGTCTCAAAAGCTTAATAGCATCAGAGGCTTCAGAAGAAACGTGCAGGATGAGAGAATTTCAAGCTTTGCAGAGCTTGATGATTTACAGCTTCACATTAATCGTGGCCGTATTCGTGAAAAGCTTATTGCTAAGCTTCCTTCCTCCAATCGTCTTCTTAAAGCTACTGATGAGATTGCAATTCTTAATAAAGAGCTTTCAAAGAAGAAACGCGTAATGCCTCTTCGTAAGCTTTTCGGACTTATTCCTAATCTTCTCTTACAGCTTAAGCCTTGCTTTATGATGTCTCCTTTGTCCGTATCTTATTTCCTTGATGCAGATAAGTTCCATTTTGACCTTGTTATTTTTGATGAGGCCTCCCAGATCTTCCCTGAAGATGCAATCGGTGCTATTCTCAGAGGCTCACAGGTTGTTATCGCAGGTGACAGCAAGCAGCTTCCTCCTACTGACTTCTTCAATGCAGCAATTCATCCTGCAGAGGAGTATGATATTGATGAGGATGAGGCTGATGATGAGTACAGTATTGTATCTGATTCAATTCTCGAGGAAGCATCTGCGGTGCTTCCCGGCAGAACACTTCTTTGGCACTACAGAAGCAAGAGCGAAAGCTTAATCGCATTCTCTAATCATGAGGTCTATAATAACAGACTTGTTACCTTCCCTGACAGTGTTCTCGATGTTCCTGATATGGGTGTTGAGTATTGCTATGTTGAGGATGGTATCTATGAAGGCGGCGGAAAGAATTGTAATATCCGCGAGGCTGAGAAGTGTGTTGAGTTAATTGAAGAGCATATTCAGAAGTATCCTGACAGATCACTTGGCGTAATTGCCTTCAGTATCAAGCAGCAGGATGCCATTGAGGAAGCAGTTAACGCTTTCCGTGTGAAGAATCCTCAGTACGAGGAGTTCTTTGATGAGAGCCGTGAAGAGCCTTTCTTCATCAAGAACCTTGAGAATGTACAGGGTGATGAGAGAGATACTATTATTTTCAGTATCTGCTACGGAAAGGATAAGAACGGCAAGATGTATATGCGCTTTGGTCCCGTAGGAAAGCAGGGCGGTGAAAGACGCCTTAATGTTGCAGTAACACGTGCTAAATGCAATGTGAAGCTTGTGGGCTCTATTATGCCCGGAGATATCAAGCTTGAGAACACCAGATCAGAGGGCGTGAGATTACTGCGCGATTATATCAGCTATGCTATGAATGGCACAAAGGAGCTTTGGAAGAAGGATACCGGAAATGAATTCAATTCATCAGATTGTTTCGTTGATATGGTTTGTGACTTCCTTGAAGCAAACGGCTATTCCTTTGATAAGTATGTAGGCTGCTCCGGTAACAGAGTGGATATTGCGGTGAAGAATCCTGCTAATGATAAAGAGTATATTGCAGGTATCGACTGCGATGGCAGTTCTTATGTAAAAGCAAAGACTACCCGCGACAGAGATCATCTCAGAAGCAAAATTCTTGGTAATATGGGCTGGAATCTTTACAGAGTCTGGTCAACCGAGTGGGTTCGTAATCCTCGCACAGAGGGAGAGAATCTTCTTGCATACCTTAGAAGCGTTGTTGATGAGGAGGGTAATGTTATCCGTTCAATCAAGCAGAGTAACAACGAGTCAGGCGATAGCACCTTAATGTATAGCCTTTTCTCGGAGGGCGATGTTAATAATGAACGTGATTACGTGAGTCTTACCTTCAAGCATGAAGAGGTACATAATGATATCAATTCTGAGAACGAGAAAATATCAGGCGGTACCAGGAAATTCGCTATTCGCAAATCCGAAGAAAAGCCTGAGGCAGAAGAGTTTTCGGTTGATAATCTCACCAAAGCAGTCATAGCCATCCTTGAGGATAAGGGCAACGTGAATTTTAATACGCTTGAGAGTACCTTAGCCGGTAAGTTTAAGGGTGTAAAAGCCCAGGTAATGGAAGACGCAATTTATGAAGCGATTGCATCATTGATGGATACCGGAAAAGTAAAGGTAGCCGATAATACAATAATCTACAAAGGTTAAGGAGGATTTATTATGGCAGATAACGAGAATATCATGGGCAATTACATCAGTAAAAGTCCTGAACCTTCAATATCACTTGCTGATTTTGATGCAGGTACCGAAAAAAACGATGGTGTTCCTGTAATCGGTAACGAGAATGTAGACTCTGTTGTTGAGTCTACCAGAATCCGTACCGTCCCCGTGTCCTTTAATGCAGAAGCACCAACAGAGCCGGAGGGCTCTGTTGGTGCCGGGACAGGGCTTGAAGAGGAGCCCGATATCAAAAGCGATTCAGAGCCTGAAAAGGAACCTGAGGAAGAGCCTGAGAAAGAGCCTGATGTGGATCCCGATAAAGAGCCCGAAGAGGCTTCTGATGATGAGTTTGAAGATAAATCTGAGGATGATACCGAGGATGAACCTGCAGAAAACCCTGAATACAAATCTGTATCTGAATTCGGATATCATATTCTTGAAGAGCTGTGGGCAGGCACTCTTGATATAAGCTCCTTGCAGAATTGCATAAACCGCGAGAACGGTCTCTGGGGCTATATTAAGACTATGGAAGGTGCAGATGATGCCCTGAAAGAGTTTATTGATAAATGGTGTGCAGAGTTCCGCGAAAGAGGAAGGGCTAAACGCAAGGAAGCTTTCTTATGTTACAGATTAGCTTATGCTCTTTACGGTAAGGCTATAATGAACTATAAAGAGAGCTACTTTACAAATGTTAAAGAGCTGTCTGATTATATGACCGCTCTTTACACAGCCTCTTATAACGATTTCAAAAGGTTCTGTTATGCTATAACAGAGGGCAAGGATGTTCTTGAAGCTCAGACAGAGGCATGGTTACTTGCTTTAGGCAAGGAGACTCAGGTTAAACAATGGGCTGAAATGATGAGTGCATCATAATTAAGCATTCACAACATTATCAAAGATCCCTCAATATCAAGAAAGCCGTTGCAAATCGGATGATTTGCAACGGCTGAATTTTTGGATTTAATTATTATTTTGATTTCTTTTCCTTTTTCTCGCTGAAGAGGATTTTGTCAACAGGGAAGTAGAGGAAGAACTGAATCATACCGCAAAGAGCACCGGAGATACCTGATGCTGCCTCAACACCTAAGCCCTTTGTCATAAGGAAGCCGGTG
>JAZSCI010000258.1:0-8829 GCA_045602865.1 Acutalibacteraceae bacterium | reverse complement strand
ATCGCACATTACACCGCCCAGGTCAACGGCAATTATAGCCTTTGTTCTGTGGGTAATTGCTCCTGCGATACTGTCATAGTCAATCTCAAAGGAATCCTTGCCGCAATCCACAAGCACGATTTTTGCGCCTACGTGATCAATAACACTTGCAGAGGCGGTGTAGGTATAGACGGTGGTTATAACCTCATCCCCCGCACCTATGCCAAGCACTCTGAGAGTCATTTCCATAGCGGCAGTTGCAGAATTAAGGCATACCGCCCTTTCTGTGTGACAGAAATCTGCTATTTTTCTTTCAAATTCCTTTACCTTGGGGCCCGTTGTTATCCATCCTGATTTTATTGCCTCTGCAACGGCTCTTACCTCTGCATCGGTCATATCGGGAGGAGAAAATGGAATATTATACATTTACAGTTTCACCCGTTTTCTTTTCTTCTTCTTTTTCCTGAAGCTCTTTATTGTAAGTCGCATTGTTGTGATTGAAGGTAGGAACAAGCTCCTTGATAATTCCTACTATTTCAAATGGGGATGCAGTTTCGATTGTCTCCCTCATTTCGCTTATTCTTCTGAAAAGCTTTTCGCTGTCAAATTCCATAGGTCTTGCAACATAAATAAGGTCGTTCTGGGTTTTCTGTATACCCTCCTCGCTTATAAGAAGCTCCTCATAAAGCTTCTCGCCGTCACGAAGACCTGTGTATCTGATTTCAATATCCTCACCGGGAATGTGTCCCGAAAGTCTTATAAGGTTTTCTGCAAGCTCACGGATTTTTACCGGTGAGCCCATATCCAGAATGAAAATCTCACCGCCCTGGGCATAAGCGCCTGCCTGAAGCACAAGGGATACCGCCTCGGGAATGAGCATAAAGTAGCGGATAATGTCAGGGTGTGTAACCGTAACGGGACCGCCGTTTTCAATCTGCTCCTTAAAGAGAGGGATAACACTTCCGTTTGAGCCTAAAACGTTGCCGAAGCGCACTGCAACGAAATCTGTTTCCGAGGTTTTGTTGAAGGTCTGTACAATCATTTCGCACATTCTCTTGGTAGCACCCATAACATTTGTGGGGTTTACCGCCTTGTCCGTGGAAATCATAACAAATCTCTTTACCCCGTATCTGTCTGCGGTTTTAGCAAGATTGTAAGTACCGAAAACATTGTTTTTCACGGCCTCCTTGGGACTGTCCTCCATAAGAGGCACGTGCTTATGTGCCGCCGCGTGGTAAACAAACTCAGGCTTATACTCCTCGAAAATCTCGCAGAGTCTCTTTTCATCCCTGATTGAGCCGATAAGCACCTTAAGGTCAACCCCGGGATAATTTCTGCGGATTTCCTGCTGAATTTCATAAGAGCCGTTTTCAGCAATATCGAAAATGATGATTCTTTTTGCAACACCGCTTTTTGCAATCTGTCGCACAAGCTCACTACCGATTGAGCCGCCACCGCCTGAAACGAATACCGTGCGGTCCTTGAGAAGCTCAAACACCTTTGTAAGGTCGGGCTTAATCTGCTCTCTGCCTAAAAGGTCGGTATAGTCAACCTTTCTGAGCTTTGCACTGATGTTTTCCTCAGAGCCTTCCTCCTCAATAGCCTTGATTGAGGGGAGAGTCTTAAGAACACAGCCTGTCTTACTGCATATATCAAGAATTTCCTTTTTGTTCTTTTCGGAAGCAGAGGGAACCGCGAAATAAATTTCATCTACATCCTTCTCACGTGCAACAGGCTCAATCATATCTCTGCCGCCGTACACCTTGATGCCGCAAAGATACTCACCCTGCTTGCGCACGTTGTCATCAATGAGAGCCACAACATTGTAGCGGTTAATGTTGTTTACTCCCGTGAGCTCATCAATAAGCCTCACCGCCGCATTACCTGCACCGATAATGAGAACTCTCCTCTTCTTGCCCTCAGAGGTTTTGCTCCTTGCAAGAATCTTTGCTCTCCAGAAGCCGTAGCCTATGCAGACACACGCTCTGATACCCAGCATAATAAGCAGCTCAATAAATGAGTAAAGGAAAAGCCACGTAAGGAAGGAACGTGTATATTCAATCCAGATAAACCAGAAGGCACCGAAGGTAACAAGCTTGGCACCGCAAAGGCTGATAACAAGAGTGATATAGTCCTTGCTTATGAAATACTGCCACATTCTTTTGTAGAGCTTCTGTGTAATAAACACAATAGCGGTAGCCACCACATCCACTGCAAGTATATAGAAAATGTTGTTACTGAACCACTCGGGAAAGAACATTACCGCATCAAATTTCAGACTGGCAGACATACACACCGCCAATGCCACGGAAAGTATATCTCCCAATACGAGAAGCCCCGTAATATGCGCCTTGATAAATGTTGCGAGATTTTTGATTATGCTCACTCTTTTTTCGCTCCTTTTTTCTTGTTCTTTTTTTTCTTCTTTTTCGAAAAATCGGCATAAATGCCCATAATTGTATATATTAACTGTTTCATTATACCATCATTACATACAAGATACAATACTTTTACATACAAAAGAGTCTTCATTTTTTTCCATTTTAATGTATATTTTACATAATAAGCAAAGTTTTGTTGTTTTTTTTGCTAAAAAAGAAGTTTTGTTCCGCAAGCCTCTTTTCTGCAGGGACTTGTACGCTGATTGTTTTTGTGGTAGAATTTTCCGGAAACAAGCAGAAGGTCAGCGAAGGTCCGTATAGAGCCCTGTTGCAATAATTTTCCGTTTTCGGGAGGTAAGTTATGAACAATTGGATGAAAAATGTCGAAGGAAGCACAAGAATTTCCGAAATAAATATTCCGGGCACACACAATAGCTGCACCGCTTTTGTGTTTTTTCCCGTTTTATCCCGTTGCCAGAGTCTTACCGTTTCCCGGCAGCTTCAAGGGGGTATTCGTTTTCTGGATATCCGTGTAAGGCTCGGAAAGGGGAAGCTTCGGCTTGTTCATTCCGTAGCTCCCTGCTTCAGAAAAGGTATTCTCCCCCGATTTTTGTATCTTGAAAATGTGGTGGAAGACTGCCGAAAATTCCTTCGGGAAAACCCCTCAGAAACCATAATCTTCTGCCTCAGGAGAGAGGCGGGAGAGGATGAAAAAAGCACCCTGAATTTTCTTCTGGAAAGGTTCTTTTCCGACTCTCTTTTTTACACAAAAAACAAAATCCCAACCCTTGATGAGGTGCGGGGAAAAATTGTAATTCTCAATAGGTGCAAAATCTCGGGAAGCCTTGATTTTATTGACAAAAACACGGGTATTGATGTAAGCGGATGGAGCAGTGAAATCACGGAAATTCCCCTGAAAAACGCTGAAAAATCCACCGATTTTCTTTTGGTTCAGGATGAGTTTCAGATGCCTCGGAACGAGAAATGGAAGGTGGTAAAAAGCCTCCTTGACAACCCGCCGGAAAACTGTATTTTAATCAATTATCTGTCTGCCGCCGTGCTCCCCTCCACCCCCAAAAAATATGCAGATTTTATGGTAAAAAGCTTTGAAAATTACCCCTTGAAAAAAAGAAAATACGGCTGGATAATTTTTGATTATCCAACCGAAATCGCCATAAAAAATATTGTAAATTCTAATTTTTCGGGATAAAAAATCGCCAAAAAAGTACCTGAAATTTTACCCGAAAATCACCTGAAAAGCACCAAAAAAAGCAGATTATTTACCCACGCAAAAGGACTTGAAAACCTCGTTGACAACCGTTTCGGTTGCCTTTTCGCCCGTGAGAATACAGAGCTTTTCAACGGCACAATCCACACAGACATTCACCGCATCGGGTGTAATTCCCAGAGCAAGACCTTCAAGAGCCTCCGTAAGACAATCCACCGCCTGAAGCACACAGCCTCTTTGTCTTTCCGTTGTGAGAAGGGGCGCAGAAGCATCAAAGCAGGCAGTGCCCACAACCTCCTCTGTAAGTCTTACAAGGTCATCTATACCTGTTCTGTTTTTGGCAGACAAAAGCACAATGTTATCCTTACCCGTAATTGCTTTCACCTCTTCAGGTGAGAGCAATTTTTCTTCATCGGTTTTATTTATGATAACCACGGATTTCCTTGATTTACAAAGGCTGAGAAGCTCCTTGTCCTCCTCGGTGAGAGCTTCACGGGCATCAAGCACCATAAAAATAAGACTGGCTCTGTCAAGCCTTTCCCTTGCTCTGTCCACACCGATTTTTTCAATTTCATCATCGGTATCGGCTCTTATTCCCGCAGTATCTGCAAGTCTGAGAGTGATATTTCCCAGTCTTACGGTTTCCTCAAGCACATCACGGGTTGTACCTGCAACAGAGGTTACAATGGCTCTGTTTCTGCCTGAAAGGGCATTGAGAAGTGTTGATTTTCCCACATTCGGTCTGCCTACAATGACAGTATCCACACCCTCTAAAACCGCCTGACCTGCATCAAAGCCCTGCAAAAGCACCTGAAGTCTGTTTTTCACACCCTCTATGGTGCGGCACATTTCTTCATCGGAAAGCTCGGGGGTTTCATCGTATGGGTAGTCAACCCACGCGGCAAGGGCTGCCGCCATTTTCACAAGCACATCACGACATTCACCGATTTCTCTGCTCAATGCTCCCTCAAGGGCATTGAGTGTGGCACTTCGGGCTTCCTCACCCGAAGCAGAAATGAGAGACATTACCGCCTCCGCCTCGCTCAGGTCCATTTTTCCGTTAAGAAAGGCTCTTTTTGTAAATTCTCCCGGCTCCGCAGGGACAGCTCCCGCCTCAAAAACCGCACGAAGCACTCTTTGTAAAATGTAAAGACCGCCGTGGCAGCTGAGCTCCACAACATCCTCACCTGTATAGCTTTTAGGTCCGCGGAAAACCAGGGCAACCCCATCATCAAGCTGAGTTTCCCCATGGTGCACCTTGCCGTAAAAGGCGGTGTAGCCCTTTGCATTCTGCAGACTTTTACCTGAAACAGAGGAGAACACTCTGTCGGCAATTGCCGAGGCATCCTCCCCCGAAATTCTTATTACTCCTAATCCTGCCGCCGCCTGCGCGGTAGCAATAGCTGCTATTGTAGACAAGTAAAAAACCTCTTATTCTTTAGAGTGGGTAAAGCGTATCCGAACCGGATTTTGGGATAGTCTTTTCCACTGATATTTCGTTAAAATACTCGCTAATTCTTACCCGTTGAGCCGAATTTTCCCGCACCTCTCTGAGTTTCCTCAAGGGACTCAACCTCACATACGGGCATTGTACTTACAGGGATTACTACCATCTGTGCAATCCGTTCACCGGGCTGAATTGTATAGCTTTCGCTGATCTGATTAATAACTCCCACCATAATTTCACCACGGTAGTCGCTGTCAATAACACCTACGGAATTGAGAAGCCCTATTCCGTGCTTTATGGCAATACCGCTTCTGGGAAAAACGAAAAGTCCGTAATCCGCAGAGGGAAGCTCTGCCGCAATCCCCGTAGGAATAACTGCCGTTTCGCCACCTGCAAGGGTGAGAGGCTCGGTAATTGCCGCACAAAGGTCAAGACCTGCGCTGCCTACCGTAGCTCTTTGGGGGATTTTCGCATTTTCACGAACCTTTTTTATTTTAAGCTTTTCCATAAATTAACCCCACAGACCGCTTCCGCCGTTATTGTAGCCGTTTGCCGCAGCCTTCACTCTCTCAAGCTCTCTTTTAAGGGCATCTCTCTCGCTCTTTGCCTGAGCCGCATCCTCAAGACAAGCCTTCATCTGCTTACGAAGAGCCTCACTTGCGCCCCCGTCCTTCTTTGCTTCATCAGCATACTGAAGGGCAACAAGCACCGCCGCCTGAGTTGTGGAAATTCTGCCCTTTTTGAGAATTTCATCAATTTTCAAGTCAATTTCACGGGCAATTTCGTTCATATATTCAGGAGCTTCCGTAGAAACAATGCGGTATTCCTCCCCTGCGATTTTAAGCTTGTGAGTAGTTTTTTCCATAATCATATCATCCTTTTTAAAAGTTAAAATACTAAAAATAAAGCATATATTGTAAGCCGAAGCACAGAAAAAACGGCTTTTTCAAAGCAGTATAAAAGTCCCCCTGCTTCTCATTCGATTTCCTGATTTGTCAGGTAATTTTCATTTAAATACAACTACAAGCATTATACATTGTTTTACCTTTTTTCGCAACACTACATATTGTAAAAATTAATACTATATACACAATTTATTTGTTGCTATTTATACGGCAAATTGGTATAATGAGCGTAGTATAATTCTCAACAAAACTGTATTTTTATACTGCTTTGACAAACTATACAGTAAAACTTTTTTAATAAAAGGATGGTGACATTATGGAAAATAATCCCCATATCACACCTGAAAATAACAATTCATCTATTCCCGTGGCAGAGCCTGTGAATGAGCAGGAAGCCTCTGCACAGTCAAAACCCACAGAGTCCCCCTTAGCAGACAATGTGCCCGTAGATGATAGCTTTTGGAGTGGCGAGTTTAAACCCGAAGGAGAGAAGCCCCGGGGAAATGCAAACAGCCTTCCGCCGCAGAACGGGCAAGCTTCCGAAATGCCCTTTAATGCAAGGGAAGAAGGCTTTGTGCCCCCACCCCAAGGCACAGTACCGCCAATGCAAGGCACTGTACCCCCTGCTCAGGGAAATGCGCCATACCAGGTGTACCGTACTTCTTTTGAAAATGCAGGACCTCAGTACCACTACGGCTACAATCACAAGGTAGTTGACCCCCGATATATTGAGGAGCAGAAAAGACTCTCCCTTCTCAGGAAGAGAGACAGAAAGAAGCTGAAAAAGGACGGCTCCACTACGGGTATAATTCTTCTTATACTCCTCTCCCTTTCCTTTGTTTTCTCACTTTTTCTGTCAATAGCACCCATTCAGAGGCTTTACAATACATCCTTTGCCTTCAGCTCTGGAATGTATGTGCTTTATTCCGTATTTACTTTGGGAATTTCATTTACGGCAGGTACTTTTATCTTTAAATTAACAGGAAGAAAGCCCACCCCCGCCTTTAATGCACCAAAGGATATCACAAAATCCGTGCTTCTTGTACTTGCAGGCTTCGGCGGATGTCTTGGTGCAAATTACATTACTGCAGTAATGAGGCTTTTCGCAGAGACAGCAGGAGTTTACTCCGAATATTCTGCGGTACAGTACCCCGAAAATATTTTTGATGTAATTCTCGTTTTCATATCCTCTGCGGTAATTCCCCCTCTTATGGAAGAATTTGCTATGCGAGGAATCCTTTTCGACAGACTCAGAGGTCACGGTAATCTTTTTGCAATTATTGCCTCAGCCCTTATTTTCGGCATATTCCACGGAAATGCAGTACAGCTTCCCTTTGCATTCCTTTGCGGTCTTTTATTAGGCTACTCTGTTGTGGCATCGGGCAGTATATGGCCTGCAGTTATTATCCACGCTCTTACAAATGCCGTTTCCTGCGTTTCCTCAACTCTCATTTACTATTATGATGAGGATGCGGCAAACACCTTCTATATTTACACTATGATTATCGGAATCGGTGTGGGTATTTTTGCGGCAATTATTTATTTCTTCAGATACAAAAACGAGCTCAGACACATTATTTCCGACAAAAACGAGCTTCTTTCCACAAAGGAAAAGCTTGTGGCATACCTGAAGGCTCCCATTATGATAATTGCCATTATACTCTTTGTGCTTCAGGCAATTTCCACTCTCACCACCACTCCCACGGTTTACTGAGAATAAATTATGGAAGAGTTTATGAGAGAGGCTCTGCGCCTTGCAGCCCAAGCAGGAGCAGAGGGTGAGGTGCCCGTAGGTGCCGTTGTTACCCTGGGCGGCAAGATTATCGGCAGGGGCAGAAATCGCCGTGAAAAGGACAAAAATGCTCTGTGTCACGCGGAAATCGAGGCTATAAATCAGGCTTGTAAACGGCTTGGCGGCTGGAGACTGGATGAATGCAGAATGTATGTAACCCTTGAGCCCTGCCCTATGTGTGCAGGTGCTATTATAAACGCCCGCATAGGCACCGTGGTTTTCGGAGCATACGACACAAAAAACGGAGCCTGCGGCTCGGTGGTGAATCTTTTTCAGGAGAATTTCACCTATAAGCCCGATTTTACGGGTGGCTTTATGGAAGAGGAGTGCGCTCTTCTTCTTACAGATTTCTTTAAAGCCTTAAGAAAGAAAAAAACAAAAAGAAACGAGGTTTCCCAAATGGAAAGAATCGAAAGCTTCAATGTTGACCACACAACCCTTATGAGAGGTATGTACATTTCCCGAATTGACAGAGATGTAGTAACCTACGATATCCGTACCCGCCGTCCCAATGCAGAGCCCGTTATGGAAACAGGTGCAATTCACACAGTTGAGCATCTTTTTGCTACCTTTGTGAGAAACAGTGAGTACAAGGATAATATAATCTATTTCGGACCTATGGGATGTCGCACGGGCTTCTACTTCCTCACAAGCGGTATAACCCACAAGGAAGCCCTTCAGCTTACTGTGGATGCACTCCGATTTATTGCAGATTTTGAGGGAGATGTGCCCGGTGTAAGTGCAGTAGAATGCGGAAACTACCTTGACCACGACCTGGCAGGAGCAAAGGCAGAGGCTCTTGCACAATGGGAAATTCTCAGGAATAAAACCATTGAGGATATGATATACTGACAAATTTACGGAGATGTAAAGAGGTATTTCTCTTTTACATCTCTTTTTCCCTTAAAAGCATATTTTTTCCTCTTTTTTTCCTTCGGTTTATCGGTGTATACTTTCCCTTGTAAGAACAAGGTGCTTAAAAACCGATTCACAAAAAGAAAGCAGGATTGATATTATGACAAAAAAACTAAAGCAATACAAGGAAAAGCTGCCGATTCTCGCGTATATGTCCGTGATTATTTTATTCGCAGCATATC
>JAZSCI010000257.1:0-2025 GCA_045602865.1 Acutalibacteraceae bacterium | reverse complement strand
ATTTTGACTACAATCAGAAAAAGGATAAGAAATTCTATAAGGTGGCGCTGCCGTTAATCAAAGCCTTTTCACATTTCAGATATAATATAACCTATAAAGGAATGGAAAATATCCCCGAAAAGGGTGGCTTCATCGTAGCAGCAAATCACATTTCTTTTTCTGACCCTGCCGTGATAATTGCGGCATTTCCTCATACTATTCACTTTATGGCAAAAAGTGAGCTTTTTGAGAATCCCGCACTTTCCCTTGCCGTTAGAAATCTCAACGCTTTTCCTGTAAGACGTGGCTTTTCAGACAGAAAAGCTCTTGTCTACGCTATTGAGGTTATACAAGCAGGAGGTGTACTTGGTATATTTCCCGAGGGAAGGAGAGTGCGCTCGGCAGTACCCGAAAGTGCAAAAACAGGTGTCGCTTTTATTGCGAAGAAAACCGGAGCCGATATTTTGCCGGTCAGTCTTTATGTTGACCCAAACGAAGATGTTATGCGCCCAAAAATTACGGTTACGTTCGGCAAGATTATCAAAAATGAGGAGCTGTGCTTTGACGGCGAGAAGGGTTCGTCTGCTGTACGCAAGGCGGCAGATATAATAATGGAGAGAATTACAGATTTATGGGAGAATGAGAATGAAAATAAAAGTAGCTGAGACAGCGGGCTTTTGCTTTGGTGTAGATAGGGCAGTAAAGCTGCTCTACGAAAGAATTGATGAGGGCAAAAAGGTTTGTACTCTTGGGCCCATAATTCACAATCCCCAAATTATTGAAGACCTCGAAAGCAAAGGTGTAATTATTATTGATTCACCCGATGAGGTTCCTGATGGATATGAGGTTGTTATCAGAGCACACGGAGTTACGAAGCAGGTGATACGCCGGCTCGAAGAAAAGGGTATCGCATATACCGATGCCACTTGCCCATATGTTTTGAAAATCCACAGAATCATTAAAGAAAAAACAACTCCCGATGATGTGGTTTTGATTGCGGGTGACGGTGAACACCCTGAAGTAAAGGGTTTCAGAAGCCACTGTATGGGTGACTCATATACCTTTAAAAACGAGCAAGAACTGATGGAGGTTCTTGAGAGAAATTCTTATTTTGCAAATAATCGAGTTGTTTTTGTTGCACAGACGACTTTTTCCGTAAAAGAATGTAAAAAATGTTCAAAAATTATAGAAAAACTATGTACAAATTCGATTTCTTTTGATACAATATGTAAAGCGACCCAAAACAGGCAGCAGGAAGCAGCAGTGCTTTCAAATGAATGTGACGCTATGATTGTCATAGGCGGAAGGTTCAGCTCCAATACTGTTAAATTAAGAGATGTTTGCTCTGTAAACTGCAAAACATACCTTATTGAAAGGGCGGAGGAATTGCAGGATATTGATTTTTCATCCTGCGAAGTAATTGGTATAACAGCGGGTGCTTCAACACCTGCACGTATAATAAAGGAGGCTGAAGTTATTATGGAAAACTTTAGTGAAACAAAAAAATCAAAGGAGACACAGGATCAGGAGCTTTTCTTGGCTGCAGTAGACAGCATGGATAATACAAGCACAAGTCAGAATGTCGTTGGCGTTGTTGTTAGCATTGCACCTAATGAGATTCAGGTCGATATCGGCAGAAAATATGCCGGCTTTATTCCCAGAGACGAATACAGCAACGATCCTACTGCCGATCCTATGCAGGAGCTCAAGATTGGCGACGAGCTTAATCTTACCATTATGTCAACCAATGACATGGAAGGTACGATGAAGCTCTCAAAGCGTATCTACGATAGAAAGGCTTCATGGAAGACAATCGTTGACGCTAAGGAAACAGGCGAAGTTCTTGAAGCTGTTGTTGCAGAGGCAGTTAAGGGCGGCGTAATCGTTTACCCCATGGGCTCAAGAGTATTCATTCCCGCTTCTCTTACAGGTCTTCCCAAGAGTGAGGATGTATCTGTTCTTCTCAAGCAGAAGGTACAGTTCAGAATCATCAACATCGAAGAAGGCAGAAGAAGACGTGTTGTTGGTTCAATTCGCTCTGTAACA
>JAZSCI010000256.1:0-2515 GCA_045602865.1 Acutalibacteraceae bacterium | reverse complement strand
ATCACAAGCATTTAAGCCATAAACATTTCTGTTATAGCAATATGCATTCCAATCTGACGGATTCAAGGTTCCACAGGCATTGCAGACCGATTTGGTCCAGTGGTATCCTGTATATCTTGCATCCACACCGGGAGTGCCATCGTCAAGGTTATAAAACTCATCGCCGTCCATATTAGCACCGTCTGAGTATTTAACACCTCTGTTGGCTGCTGTTTCACCGCTACGGGTGTATTCAGGAACACGGTATGTTAACACAGTTGTATCTTTTCCGCATTCGTAACAACGCTGTGTTTCGTATGTGGTTGTTGCGTTCATATCAAGCTCGTTTGTTCTGCCGTTTGCAGTGAGCCAACTATCTGCCGGATCAACATATTCGTTATCCTGCGCGGCAAAGGTTGTCGGCACCATGCCGATAATCATCATACACACAATAAGCAAAGAAACTACGGATTTAAATCTTGAATTATGCTTTGTTTTCATTATTTTCTTACCTCCTAATAATTTATCCTAAATTGATATCGTTATTTTGAGATGTTTCCTGTGCTTGCATCTCTTCAAGCTTTTCTCTTGCCCAATCCGGCAAGTATTCATCTTTTATGACACCTAAGACCTGATGTCTGTCCCATCTGCCTCTGTCATCGTCTATAAGGCAGGTCGCATATACTGCTCTGCCTATAGCGGTCGGACTGCACCCGAAACCGCCTGTAGCAATCCAGAGTTGATTTTCAGGGGACCAATACTCTTCCTTCAGGTGTTTGTGGCTTACTACCACTACCTTGTCTTCCAAATCTCCCATTTCCTCTTCACAATGCTCTCTTGTAAAGAGGTTGAGTTTGTTAAACTCCCTTAGAGCATGCTTTGCAAGTAAATCAACAATGCCGGGATTGATTTGAGTAATGAGACATTCTCTCAGTTCCTCATCATCTTTGATCCCGGCATTGAATTTTGCAGCCCACTCTTTAATTTCTGCGGAGATTCTTCCATCATTATCGTGTGTTCTGACAGTGACAGCATACATGTTCATCACTCGCTCATAACCGAACTTGTCGATGAGTTTTCGAGTGTAACTGCCATCACTGTCTACACAATTATCTTTGTAGGCATTGGCATGGAAGCCTGTTTCTTCATCCTGAATATAGTCTCGGCATCTTCGGTTTTCATACTGACTCTCATTGTACAAGTCCATATCATTGTCTGTCCTTGCACGTTCTAAAGAGTATCTGTAAAACTGAACCGCCATTGGCTATTCACCTCACATGCTCATTTCCGGCCCTGCCTCGGTCTGTTCTTCCTGATCCTCGGACATCTCTTCACCGTTCTCATCTGCTTTAGGTGCATCTGACTGTTTCTGAGATTTCTTACTTCCGGATTTTTTGCCATTTTTACCTTCTTCATTGGTCTGCTCCTCCTGCTGAGTCAATTTCTGTTCATATGCTTCAAGTACTGCACTGTGAAGAGCTTCTCTGCCCTCTGCAGTAATCGGGAAGCAAATATCCTCATAGTTCTCGCCAACCTTACGGGAAGGCATTGATACGAAGGGACCATTGTCGCCCTCGTAAATTCTGAGTCCTTTTACAACGAACTCCTCATTGATGGAAACTGAGGCTACGCCTTTCAAGCTTCCGGGTTTTGTCATTAAAGTTACATTAGCTTTGTAATCCATAAATCTTGTTCCTCCTTTTATATAATTGATCATCCAAGAGCTTAATTCGCTCTCCTATTGCTTGTACGACCGTAACTGTTACGGCGTTTCCTGCTTGTTTATATAGTTGATTGTCTGAGTTCAGTTCAAGCATGCGGTCTATCTGTTCGTCTGCAAAGCCCTGTAATCTTAGGCACTCTTTCGGCATAAGCTTACGGATTCTGCATCCCATTAAGATACCGTGTATATCGCATGCGGTCAGGGTGAACATCGGACAACCATCTGGTCTGAATCTTTGACCTTGTTGCCTTTTATGTAGTCTGTTCGGAGTCAGACATGGCATATAACACTCTAATATGGCTGAGTTTTCTCCTCTGCGATTTGTTATCCCACTGTTGTATCTGCTTTTAATGCATCTTGCCAAGCAAGTGATACACGGGTTTTCATTCATGTCTATATACATGCCTGTTTTTCCGCCCTGACCGCCTGCATTGGCTGCTAGTGTACAACTGAGACAATCTATGTCGTACACTCTTTGTCCTTGATTTCCTCCAATGACTTGCTTAAGAGTCTGTGGGTTGCACTCTGTGAAAGGTAATACTTTTCCGGTGCATCGGATATCACGATATCCGAAAGCGTACACTCTTTTTCTGGATTGGGGAACAGCGAAATCTGCGCTGTTAAGCACTTGCCATTCAATACCATACCCCAATTCATCCAACGTTCGCAGGATTGTAAGGAATGTTTGTCCTTTGTTATGATTAAGCAGTCCGGGAACATTCTCAAGAAGAAAATATTTAGGCTGCCTTTCTTTAAGAACTTTCGCAATTTCGAAGAAGAGAGTACCTCTTGAATCTTCAAAACCTCCTCGCT
>JAZSCI010000255.1:0-3982 GCA_045602865.1 Acutalibacteraceae bacterium | reverse complement strand
ATTTTGATGCGGGAGAGCCCATATAGCACCAATATGTATTGAAAATATCCTGTGCCTTCTTGGGCATACCGAGAGTGTCAAGCACTTCAGTCATAGTGTGCGAGGTCATTCTCATAATATCGGGTAAATCCTTTATGCTTCCGGGAAGCCCTGAAGGATTGTCAAGACAGTCAAAAGCCTTAAACATACGGATTGACAAATTAAATGCTTCCATACAGCTCTCATAGGAGCCGGGAACATACTCATCAAGCTTTTTCGCAAATGCCTCAAAGCCTGTGGGCATACGTGCATCAACGGATACAAGAACGCCATTCTCATTCACAAAGGTGTCCTTGTCCCCCTCCTTTGCGGGAACAATCAGACGGAATGTAGAGGCATGCTGGTGCCAGTCCACATCCCCGCCGAAACGGCTGAACATAGCCTCTATAGAGCCTACCTCATCGGGTGCGCCTGCGCCTGCAAGCTCGTGAAGAGAGGGCTCAAATTCAAATCTGCCCCTTACAAAGGATGATGCGGAGCCGCCGGGGATATTGTGGCGTTCCAGAAGAAGGGTGGAAAGCCCTTCACGGGCACAGGTTGCAGCCGCAGCAAGGCCACCGTTACCTGCTCCGATTACGATTACATCATACTGTTTCATTTATTCAACCTCCGTTGTACTCCGTGTTCACAGAGTTTTTTCTTTTTTTGTTTTCTCGGGGTGAAAGGGACTATCCGTATCAACTTTGGAATAGTATCCCTCACGCCTCACACAGCAAGACTTGAATATCACTTGAAATCAGTATAGCACAACTGCCACCATAAGTCAAAATCTTCTGTTCCGAAAAATTTTATAAAAAATTGTTGATTTTTACAAATGATTATAATATAATATATCGGTAATATCAGCCGGAATGATGGAATTGGCAGACGTGACGGACTCAAAATCCGTTGGTAGCGATACCGTGCGGGTTCAAGTCCCGCTTCCGGCACCAGAAAAGAACCTTCTTTTGTCCAAAGACAAAAGAGGGGTCTTTTCAACTAAATCCGTCCTTGCAGACGGAATAAATCCCACTAATGTGGGATGAAATCACTTCGTGATGAAATCCAACTTCGTTGGGAGATGGACGGATTTAATTTCATCTGCGAAGCAGATTTCAACCGAACAAAGTGAGGATTTCATCGCGCCATGCGCGATTTCATTGAAAATCGTTAGAATATGTGATATAATATATTCAAAGAGGTGATGGTGATGGCTGAAAACAAATTGGCGGATTTATCTACAAAATTTGCGATTCAAATATTGAAGCTGACCGATAACATCAAGGGACACTATTCCTTGTCTAATCAGCTTGAAAGAAGCGGAACGAGTATTGGAGCAAATATCCGTGAAGCGAAATACGCGCACAGCCGTCCCGATTTTATTGCTAAGTTACAGATTGCATTAAAAGAATGTTATGAGACAGAATATTGGATCGAAATTGCTCAAAAAGCCGGTTTGATTTCCGGTGACGTTGCAAAGACCACTTTGCATGATTGCGGTGTGATACGCAGAATGCTTATCTCCTCCATTAACACCGCAAAGGAGAATGCAAAATGAAGAAAACCCTTCAGTGTAATATTCCTTTACTTACCCCACCGGCAAGATAATAGCTTCCATCAAAATCACTTATGTGTTATACAATCCTTTTAAAGAGGTGACAAAAATGACTTTCAAGCACAAAATCGCAGGTATTATTTTATCTTTATCCGTTATGCTTACCGGTGTGCAACTATTCTATTTTCTCCCCGAATCAAGGTCAGCCATTCTTTCGGCTACGCATTTATTGATTTCCTTTGCATTTATCTGTATTTTATCAGCTCTATGCAAAAGAAAAAATCTTCGGGGTATGTTTAAATACTCATATATAACCTTGGCAATTCCGTACATTATAGGCTTTTTGGCTGTGGTTGCAGTAAACCTTCAGCAGCTTGACAATGCTTTTCTTAACAGCTCCGGCTTTGATGATTTTACCTATCTTCTTTTGTTTTGCGGATTAGCATCTGTGGTCGATGTTGTAGGCACAATAAGAATTTTCTATGATGCTGCGGATATGGGCTTTACAGGCTTTGATATCCCGGATACTTTCCTTGTTTTCGTAATCACGGCAATTCTGCTTATTACGCCCCTTTTAATTTACAAATCCGCAAAAGCACATTCAAAACCAATACAGGAAAACGAATAACTATTAATTTTTATATAAAATAAATGTCGGCAAAGGACATCTCCGAAAAGGGAGAAAAATCCTTTGCCGATTTAGTTTTGTTAATTCAGATTAGTTAATAACCTTATCATCAATTTCCTTATGAGCCATTGCGATAAAGTCCTCAACAGACATTGTACCCATATCGCCGGCTTTTCTGCCACGGACAGCAACCTGACCGTTTTCGATTTCCTTGTCACCAAGAACAAGCATATAAGGAATCTTCTTGAGCTGTGCCTCACGGATTTTGTAACCGGTTTTCTCAGCTCTGTCATCAACAGTAACTCTGAAGCCTTCCTTTTCAAGCTTTGCTCTCAGCTCAAAGCAGGCATCGTGATGTCTCTCGGAAATGGGGAGAATTCTGAACTGCTCGGGAGCAAGCCACAAGGGGAATGCACCTGCATACTTTTCAATAAGAAGAGCAAGAGTTCTCTCATAGCATCCGATTGATGTACGGTGAATGATGTAGGGGCGCTTCTTTGTGCCGTCTCTGTCTGTATATTCCATATCAAACTGCTCTGCAAGAAGCTGGTCAATCTGGATTGTAATAAGAGTATCCTCTTTACCGTGAACGTTCTTAATCTGGATATCAAGCTTAGGACCGTAGAAGGCAGCCTCGCCGATACCGATTTTGTAAGGAATCTCAAGAGAATCAAGGATTTTGCCCATCATATCCTGAGCCTCATCCCACTGCTCCTTTGTACCGATATACTTTTCCTTGTCATCAGGATCCCACTGTGAGAATCTGTAGGAAACATCCTCATAAAGACCGAGAGTTTTGAGCATATAGATAGCAAGCTCAAGACAGCCCTTGAACTCTTCTTCAAGCTGCTCGGGAGTACACATAAGATGTCCCTCGGAAATTGTAAACTGTCTTACACGGATAAGTCCGTGCATTTCGCCTGAAGCCTCGTTACGGAAAAGTGTAGAGGTTTCGTTATATCTGAGAGGTAAATCTCTGTAGGAACGAGCTCTGTTAAGATATGCCTGATACTGGAAGGGACAGGTCATAGGACGAAGCGCAAACACCTCATCATCCTTTTCTTCATCACCTAAAACGAACATACCATCCTTGTAATGTCCCCAGTGTCCGCTGATTTTGTAAAGGTCGCTCTTTGCCATAAAGGGAGTCTTTGTGAGAAGCCAGCCTCTTCTCTGCTCCTCATCCTCAACAAAGCGCTGAAGAAGCTGAATGATTCTTGCGCCGTTAGGAAGCATAATGGGTAAGCCCTGACCGATAACATCAGATGTTGTGAAAATCTCAAGCTCTCTGCCGAGCTTGTTGTGGTCGCGCTTCTTAGCTTCCTCAAGCTGTGCAAGGTGCTCCTCAAGCTCTGCATTCTTGGGGAAAGCAGTACCGTAAATTCTCTGAAGCATTTTGTTCTTCTGGTCGCCTCTCCAGTATGCGCCTGTACAAGCAGTAAGCTTGAACGCCTTTACTCTGCCTGTTGAGGGAATGTGAGGTCCTGCACAAACATCAACAAATTCACCCTGCTTGTAGAAGCTTATAGGTTCATTTTTTCCTGCGTGCTCCTCAATAAGCTCAACCTTGTAGATTTCACCCTTAGCTTTCATTTCATCAATAGCAGCCTGAGGCTCCATAAGGAATCTTTCAAGCGGAAGGTCCTCTTTAACGATTTTCTTCATCTCTGCCTCGATTTTCTCAAGAAGCTCGGGAGTGAAGGATACATCACTATCAATATCATAGTAAAATCCGTTATCAATAGCAGGTCCGATAGCAAGCTTTGCCTCGGGGTAAAGTC
>JAZSCI010000254.1:0-3052 GCA_045602865.1 Acutalibacteraceae bacterium | reverse complement strand
TAGGGTATGTAATGCAGGAACGAAAGAACAAATCTGTTCTTTATTTTCTCTTTTATAAGCACAAGGGGGAGCATTCGTATCAGGTATGTTACACCTGCCATAAGAATGAGGTAAACAAAAAATTTGCCGTTATCCATTTTCTGCGCCTCCTTGCTCTTCTGATTTCACAGGCGCAACCAGTGCAAAAATAACACTGGCAGTTACCGCACAGATAATAATTGTGAAGCCTGTGGGAACAGTTTTCAAAATGGGAGCGTACTTGAAAATGCAACTGAATACAATTGCGGTCAATACGCAGAGTGCGGTTGACTTTTCTTTCTTTGTAACGGGCACTACAATAGCAATAAACATACCGTAAATAGCAACACCTAATGCGGCGGAAACAATGGGAGGAAGAATGTTTCCTGCAATTGCTCCGAAAAGTGTGCCGCTTGTCCAACCGACAACGGGTAACATAATAAGACCATACATATATCTGCTTCCTACCTCTCCCTCGTTTGAAACAGATACAGCAAAAATCTCATCCGTATTTCCGTATGCTATGAGGAAGCGCTCGAAGAGCTTAACACGTTTTGAAAGCTTCTGAGCAAGAGAAACCGACATAAGAGAGTAACGAGAGTTTATCACAAGCTGAGATATTGCAAGTTCAACAAGAGAGCCGCCACAGGCTATAATCGGCACAGCGGCAAGCTGTCCGGCAGAAGTAAGATTTGTAAGAGAGATTATTACCGCCTGAAGTACGCTTAAGCCATTTTCAACGGCGAAAATTCCAAAGGCAAAGGATACGGAGAAATACCCGATACATATAGGCAGACCATCCTTCAGTCCTTTTTTAAAGCTATTGATTTCTGTCATATTAAATATCCTTATTTGATAAAGCCTTCCATGGCATCAATGTAAATGGAGTTTCGTGTTGTGGAAATGTTGGCAAGGAATATGATATCGTGAATTTCCTTGTCGGAAACAAATTCGCTTAAGGTGGATTTGTAATGTCGGGGATCTATAACATAAATGGTTTTGTAATGAGGAATGAGGAAGGGTACAAAGGCGTTTCCGTAGCTTTCCTTTATTACAATACAGGTTTCGCCCTCGGTTAAGTCATTGTTTTCGATGGTTATAAGCGCCTGGTCGCCACCAATAAAGGTAAGATACTTCATATTCTGTGCGTAGTCGGTAACATCTGTAATAACATCAATTTGCGAGGAATATCCGTTGGAGTCCGTAAGTGTGCAGGTTGTGTTATTTATGGGCAGACAAGCCGTAACCGTATCAGGCTTTTTCGCAAGCTCCTTGCTCTGGCCTGAGCTTGAATAGAAGGTGCCGAGAAAACCTTTGTAGGAAACAGTTTCGTATTGCTCGATACCAACCGGGATTATACCCTTTGCATTTGCAAAGTCTGTGTAAGCGTAGTAAGCACCCAGAGATGTCCAATGGTGGTCTGTACGGAAATAGGTGTACTCGTTACGGTGAAGTCTTTGTGTTTCGTAAATGCCCGGTACAGCCGTAGCATTCCGGGTGGATGAAATGAAGTAATCAAGAGCACTCTTCTGGTCAGAGGTGTTGATGTCAGCTCTGATTGCATCATTGAGTGTTATGTCAATGCTTGTGGGAATAATAAGAGAATAAACATTTGATTTGTTCCCCGAAACGGATTTTATGTTGTTTACGGAATTTATGAAGCGCTCGGCAAGGGCGCCGGAGAAGTTGTAATATTCGTATGCACTGTCGCCTGCAACAAGAATAGCACCCATTGATTGAATGTTTATATCAGGCTTCTTTTCTGTGTTCTCAGGTGTTTGGGTGGCAGGCGCAGTGGTCTGCGGCATTGTGGTTTCGGGAGAGGTAACAGGCTCAGTAGTCTGGATTTCTGTATGTGTTACAGGTGGGGCAGGGGTGTCGGGAATTTCATCACCCTTTTCAACATCGCCGTGAATAGCAATTGTTTCAAACCCGTAAAGCTCTGTGAGCGCTGTGTTTATTCTTGACAATTCCTCTCGGAAGGGGAATGTGTCAGAAAACCAGAAGCTTATATCATCAAAGTATGTGCCGCTATATAATGCTTTGACCGTAAACTCAGGGAATTTTTTAAGCTCGCGCTTTTCGGATACGGAATAATCAGGGCGCAGAGGGATGATAAATGATATTACAGTGCCTGTGTAAAGTGCCATAAGGAACAGTACAATTTTTGTGAGATGCTTTTTTCTTTCTGCCCATTGAGTAGCTTTTTTCGGCGCCTTCTTTTTTGTTGTAATGAAGGAAGGGTAAAGCCTGAAGCTTATGTCACGAGGCTTGTTGTATATCATTTTTTCACCTCCTCTTAAGGTTGGGTTTGTGTAAATTAAAAAGAATTTATGTAACTCAGAATTGGAAATAAAGGAATGGGTTGTAGCTGTCTCCCACAAGTGTGAGAGTTGATAAAAGTAATAATACTACGGGAATAATTACGGAAGCTATATTGTAAAGCCTTCGTGCAGAGGAATCTTTTTCTGCTTGCTTTGCTGCGGAAGAAAGCTTTTTTACAATAGGTGTAGTAGATATAATTGCAACCACAATGAAAAAGATGTTTGAGATAAGTAAGGTTTTGGATTCAAAGCTGATAAGCGGATTTTGGTTTAATCCGAAAAGCCCTTTTACTATAACGGGAATAAAGCTGAAGTCCGGGAACCTGAAAAGAATCCAGCCAAAGAAAACTACAATAAGCAGATATGCGTGACCGAAAAATCCGGGGAGCTTGTTGAGAAGCTTTCGGAGTCCCATTTTCTCAATTGCAAGAAAAACAAAGAAGAATAAGCCCCACAGAACAAAGTTCCAGCTTGCGCCGTGCCATAAGCCGGTGAGGAGCCATACAATCAGGAGATTGCGGTATGTTCTGATTGTGCCGCGTCTGTTTCCGCCCAGGGGAATGTATACATAGTCACGGAAAAAGCTGCTGAGTGAAATATGCCACTTTCTCCAGAACTCAGTTACGGATTTAGCGGTATAAGGATAGTCAAAATTTTCCTTGAAATGAAAGCCTGTCATAAGCCCCATTCCGATTGCCATATCGGAATAT
>JAZSCI010000253.1:0-3042 GCA_045602865.1 Acutalibacteraceae bacterium | reverse complement strand
GGATGTGATTATATGAAAAATATTAATTGCGGTGTTTATCCTACAATGGTTACTCCGTTTACAGATGAAAACAAAATCGATTATGCCGGTGTCAAGGCTCTTCTGAAATGGTATTCCGATAAAGGTGTAGACGGAATTTTTGCTATATGTCAGAGCAGCGAGATCTTCTTCCTTTCCTTTGAAGAAAGACTGGAGCTTTTAAAGTTCATTATGGCAAACAAGCCCGAGGGTATGTCTATTGTGGCTTCCGGTCACACGGCAGATGACCTGGATGTGCAAATTGAAGAGGCGAAGGCATTTATTGATTGCGGTATTGATGCTTATGTTTTCATTTCCAACAGATTTGCAAAGGCTGATGAGAGTGACGATGTTTTACTGAAAAATATGGAATATGTTGCTTCGCAGCTTCCGGAAATCCCTCTCGGCGTATATGAGTGCCCTTATCCTTATAAGCGAGAGATTTCTCCTTATGTGCTTAAAAAGATGGTTGAAAGCGGAAGATATCTTTTTATTAAGGATACCTGCTGTAGTATACCTAAGCTTAAGGAAAAGCTTGAAATAGTAAAGGATAGCAGTATTATGATTTTCAATGCAAATGCTGCTACGCTTTCGGAGAGCGTAAAAATGGGTGCTTTAGGATATTCGGGTGTAATGGCTAATTTCCATCCTGAGCTTTATTGTGCGCTTTTTAAGGCTTTCAAAGATGGTGACACAGAAAGGGCTGAGTTTTTACAGAATCTTCTCGGATTTTTCTCTGTTGCAGAATGTCAGTGTTATCCGGTGAACGCCAAGTATTACATCAGTCTTGATGGTGTTAATATCGGTATTCATACGCGTACAAGGAGTGCCGATGAGCTTACACAGGGCAGAAAGCTTGAAATAGAGCAGATGTATGCCTTTACAGAAGAAATAAAGAAGAAATATTCGCTTTAAAATTAAATCAAAAAAATCAGGAGCCACCCAATTGGGGTGGCTCCATTTATGTTGTATTAATTTGTTAGAAAAAACTATTATATTCTTTCTCCCTGACAGTAAATTTCGATATTATCGGTATTACCGTCAAGTTTATAATTAATCATTTTTCCATCCTTCCACTCGATGTCAACGGTTATGTTACCAATTGCTTTAAGCCCTGTAACCTTTCCGTTTTTCCATGATGTGGGAAGGGCGGGAAGAAGGAATATCTTCCCTTCTCTTGACTGCAAAAGCATTTCGGCAATACCTGCTGTGCAACCGTAGTTACCATCAATCTGGAATGGGGGATGCGCATCAAAAAGGTTGGGATATGTTCCGCCCCCTCTGTAACGAACTTTTAATGCAGGTACAGGGGATAACTGCATATCAAGAAGCTTAAGGGCATGATCGCCATCCCAGAGTCTTGCCCACATATTGATTTTCCAACCAAGACTCCAGCCTGTGCCGTTGTCGCCGCGTAATTCAAGAGAACGGATACATGCCTGAGCCAGTTCCGGTGTTTCATCGGGAGTGATGAGGTTTCCGGGATGAAGACCGTAAAGGTGCGATTTGTGTCTGTGCTCGGGCTCATGCTCACGAAGCTCCTTGTACCACTCGAGCAGCTCGCCTCGGCTTCCTATTTTGAAGGGAAGTAATCTTGGGAATACTGCGATTGCATTCTCAATATCCTCATCAGATTCGCCAAGAATCTTTGCGGCTTTGATTGTATTTGAAAGCACGTCTTTAACAAGAGACATTGTCATAGTTGTGGTTTCACTGAGACTTGCAGGAACATCATCAATAAGAAACTCGTTTTCGGGAGATGTCGAGGGAGACATAATGAGATATCCGTCTTTATCTTCAACAAGCATATCGAGAATAAACTGTGTGCATTTCTTCATTATGGGATATGCAGTGTCACGAAGATAATTTACATCGTTTGTGTAGAGATAGTGATTGTAAACGTGTTGACAGAACCATGCACCTGCCATTGGCCAGAAGCCCCATTGTGCATCACCTGCAGCAGGAGTGCAGAATCTCCAGATATCTACATTATGATGAACGCAGAATCCGCGGGCATTGTAAATATCCTTTGCAGGAACTTCACCTTTTACGGACAAATCCTTTACAAGATGAATAACGGGTTCGTTAAACTCAGCAAGATTGCAGGGGAGTACAGGCCAGTAGTTCATTTCCGTGTTGATGTTAACGGTGTAGTTAGAGCTCCACGGAGGTGAAACCTTGTCGTTCCATATACCCTGAAGATTGGTTGCCTGAGAGCCCTTTTGTGAGCCTGAAATAACAAGATATCTGCCAAAGTTAAAAATCAAGGTATAAAGACCTATATCGCTTTCGCCCTTATTGTGCTTCCTAAGTCTTTTGTCTGTGGGGATATTACCCTTGTTATCGGTGCCTATATCAAGGCATACACGATTGAAATATCCTGAAAATTCATCCGTATGAGCGTTAAGAATATCCTTGTATGTTTTGGAGGAAACCTTTTCAAGCTGGCTAAGACAAGCATTTTTGTACTCCTTGCCCTCAAGGGTGGGGTGTTTGTCAAAGCCGTTAAAGGAGGTTTCTGTACAGAAAATAACGGTAGCATAAGAAGCATCTTTAACAGAAATGCTGTTCTTGGTGTACTTTATTTCGCCATCGGAATCAATTTTTACCGCGCAACGGAAGTGAGTACCCTGATATTCAGGCTCATCAGGATATAAAGGTCCGTCAAATTTTGCGTATGTTTCCTGATTGCAGGGAGAATCAGATGGAGCAACACCATCAAGAATAAGAACATCGTTTTCACAGAAGGATGAGCCCTTAAGCTGTGTGTTGAGGGTTGTTGTGAATGATAAGCTCTTGTCGGAGCATTCGATTCTGTCAATATAAGCATTATCAGAAAAAGCAACAAAGGATTTGCGGATATATGTACTTGAACCGCGGGTATACTCAACCTTATTGATACCTGTTTCCAGATCAAGTGTACGGGAATAACTTTTCTGTAAGCCTGTTTTGGCGAATTTATAATTAATGTGACATAAGGGCATGTATGCCTGAGAGCAGTTTGTGAGCACCTTGTCCTCGATT
>JAZSCI010000252.1:0-2716 GCA_045602865.1 Acutalibacteraceae bacterium | reverse complement strand
CTTGTACTTAAAAGACACTACGAATTCTGGTTCTCAATCCTTGCTCTTCACAAAATCGGTGCTATAACAATCCCTGCTACAAATCAGCTTGTGGAGCACGATTTTGAATACAGATTCAACGCCGCATCAGTTAAGGCAATCATCTGCACAGGCGACGGCGAAACTGCACACCATGCAGAGCTTGCTGCAGCTAAATGCCCCAGCGTGGAAATAAAAGTAATGAGCCATGGAAAGAGAGAGGGCTGGCACAGCTTCGACGATGAAATGTACCGTTTCAGCGGTGTATACGAAAGAAAGCCCGACACAGCTTGCGGCAATGACCATCTGCTTATGCTCTTCAGCTCCGGTACCACGGGATATCCCAAGATTGTTGCACACAGTCACAAGTATCCTCTCGGACACTTTATTACTGCAAAATACTGGCACAATGTAAACCCTGACGGAATTCACTTTACAATATCAGATACCGGCTGGGGCAAGGCTCTCTGGGGTAAGATTTACGGTCAGTGGCTTTGTGAAGCGGCAGTATTTGTATATGATTTTGACAAGTTCAGTGCAGGAGATATTCTCCCTATGTTCAAGGAATACAATATCACTACCTTCTGTGCACCGCCGACAATGTACAGATTCTTTATCAAGGAGGATTTGAGTAAGTATGACCTTTCCTCCCTGGAATATTCTACCACGGCAGGCGAAGCACTCAATCCCGAGGTATTTGAACAGTGGAAGAAAGCGACGGGTCTCACCCTTATGGAAGCATTCGGCCAGACGGAAACAACTCTTACCGTGGGAACACTTCGCGGCATGAAGGCAAAGCCCGGCTCCATGGGTAAACCGAGCCCCATGTATGATATAGACATAGTCAACGACAAGGGCGAAAGCGTTGATGTAGGCGAAACGGGCGAAATCATTGTAAGAACAGACAAAGAAAAGCCCTGCGGACTCTTTAGCGAATATTACAGAGATGAGGAAGCTACAAACAAGGCTTGGCATGACGATATGTATCATACCGGTGACCTTGCTTGGCGTGACGAAGAAGGTTACTTCTGGTATGTGGGACGTATAGATGATGTTATCAAGTCGTCCGGCTACCGCATAGGACCTTTCGAGATAGAAAATGTTATCATGGAGCTCCCGTATGTACTCGAATGTGCAATAACTGCCGTTCCCGATGAAATCCGCGGTCAGATAGTTAAGGCTACCATAGTGCTTGTAAAGGGCAAGGAAAAATCTGATGAGCTCAAAAAAGAAATCCAGACCTATGTAAAGACTCATACCGCTCCGTACAAGTATCCCAGAATAGTGGAATTTGTGGATGAGCTTCCCAAGACCATAAGCGGTAAAATTCGCAGAGTAGAGATAAGAAATAACGATAAGAAATAACAAATCCATTTAATTCAAAAAGCTTTAATGCAGAATAAGCGAGCTTTAAGTTTCGCTTGTTCTGCATTTCGGATTGGTTACTCGGTTAATTACCAAAAAATAATATATTGTAATTTTGGTAAATAGAACAAAAGATGTAATTTTAGATGAAAAATCAAAACAACCGGAGCATCCCGATTTTGGGGATTCTTCGGTTGTTTTAAAGAAAGAATGATTATTAAAGCTTAATCTTAACTATAGCTTTTTTGAATGAATTGGTTTCATATCCCTTGCCCGGTGCATGTGCATCGAAGGGATGAACCAGATAGAAGTCTCCTGCTTTTACGGTTATGGGTGTACCTTCGCCGGAGAACATGTGGCAGTCCTTGTTTTCATCATATTCGGTTTCTCTTTTGAGCCCGTCAAGAGGTGCATATACCATAACCTCACTGCCTTCTATTATGTATTGAAGGTCAAGATACTTTTTGTGAGCTTCATACTCAAAGCCGTCAAGAGGCTTGGTCTCACCGCACACTACATTAACAAAGAGCTTGTCTCCGTCAATTTCATGCTTTCCCGGCTCGATAGCGGGGTCGAGACTTAGTATGTAGTCAATGGCTTTGTCAATTCCTTCACTTATTCCCTTGTAGGTTGCAAGGGTTTCCTTTGTTCCGATAATCATTTTCAATTACCTCCTTATTTTACGCGGAATTTAAAGCTTGCTGTTCCGTCCTCGTTGTAGTATACCAAAAAGAAATGCAAATTGCAAGCCTCTGCTATCACACGATACATAGTTCTGGTTTCTTCTACATAATATTTGGACGGCTTTTGGTTAAGCGAGCGCATAAATTCTATTACGGGGCTCTTGTCTATATTTACGGTAAGGGAAGTATCTGTAAGCTCTGTGTGAAGAAGCTCCGATGCTTCCTCAACCTCATAGATTTTTTCTATCCATTCCTTGATGGCAATAAGTCCTCTCTCTTTGATGTCTTTAATCTGAGGTGAGTAGTAGTTGAGGGTGTAGTCTGTGAGAAATTCAATTACAGCCTTGTCGCCAAAGGTTTCGCCGCAGTATTTGAGTGCCAAATCTCCGAGAAGGTGGAAGTCACGGTGCAGATATTTGTTGTCTTCGGCTTTCATGTCGATTACAGTCATTGTATCGTCTACAGGAACATCTTCGGTTTTGGTAATATCCACATCCGGTCTTTTGCCCTTTTCGTAAATCAGACTGTTGCACTCGGCATTGCTTATCCTTGAAAAATCCATTTCGTGAACAATGCCGTATTTATCAAGCACTCTCTGATAGATAATATCGCAGTGCTTGCAGTAGTTGTGATATGGCTCAATGGGCTCA
>JAZSCI010000251.1:0-3095 GCA_045602865.1 Acutalibacteraceae bacterium | reverse complement strand
TCGTGTTTGCCAGTTCCACCACACCCGCATATAACTAAGTGGTAGGAGTAAATAGCAAGGATGCTTTTTATAGATGGGATTTTATCATAAGCGGCGGAAAAAAGCAAGGGGTATTTGTGTTGATATGAATTGTGGTATGTTTTTATTGCAAAGACAGAATTTAGTTGCTATAATAACCATACACAAAAAATATAAAAAGCCGGTGAATACTTTGATGAATTTAATTAATGAGGTTTGTTCCCTTGTAAAGGATTGCGGAAAGGTGATTCTTGGTGCAGACAGAGAAAAAATGGCTATTGATACAAAGGGTGTTGCTGATCTTGTTACGGAATATGACACAAGGATTCAGGAGCAATTAGCCGTTGGCTTGAAAAAGATTATGCCGGAGGCAAAATTTATCGGTGAAGAGGGCTCAAGTGATGAGCTTACTGATGACAGCTATGCTTTTATTGTTGATCCTATTGACGGCACAACAAATTTTATCAAGGATTATCATATGAGCGCAATTTCTGTTGCGTTGTTAAAGGGCAGAGAGGCTGTAGCCGGTGTTGTTTACAATCCTTACCTTGATGAAATCTTTTATGCAATAAAAGGTCAGGGTGCATTTTGTAACGGTAAAAGAATCAGCGTTTCCTCTCAGCCTATGAGTAATGCTCTTGTGCTTTTCGGAACATCTCCCTACAAAAAGGAACTTTTCAAAAAGACAACGGAGATTCTTGCCGAATATTTCTATGAGGCTCTGGATATAAGAAGATGCGGCTCTGCTGCTCTGGATTTATGTTCTGTGGCTTGTGGCAGGGCAGAGCTCTATTTTGAATTACAGGTATCTCCCTGGGATTTTGCTGCGGGTAAATTACTGGTTGAAGAAGCGGGCGGTGTTGTTACAACTCTTGACGGTGCACCCCTTTCCTTTGAAGGCAAAACTACGATTCTTGCAAAGAATAATGTAATATAAGCTCCTGATCTTAAAAAAACAAAAAGTAGTTGTTCAGATATCTGAGCAACTACTTTTTTTGGAATCAGGCTTCCTTTTGTTTGGAGGCTACTATTGAGGCTACACATACGGCACAGATACCGGCTGTGAGCTTACCCGCAATTACGGGTAATATGTATTGTGAATTAAAGGAAAGGGTAAATGCAAGGTGGTCGCCGAATACGAAAGCGCCGCTTACTGCAAACGCCATATTGAGAATTCTTCCCTTACGATTCATTCTGTCAGCGCTTTCCATACTTGCAATACTGTTGGCGAGAGTGGCAATAAGACCGATAACTGAAATATCATCAATATTCAGTTTTTTGCCCAACAGAGACAGGGGCTTTTTAAGAAGCTTTGATATTACTGCAATAAGGGGGAAGGTACCGGCGAGCATTATACATATATTGCAGACAGTAAGGAAGCTTTCGGGTATATCTGCAAGTCCCTTTATAAGCTGGAGCTCTGTGAGATACTGGAAGATTCCTAAGCCCAGACCGAAGGTTACAAGTATGAGAATAAGCTTTCCTAATAAACCGAATACCTTTATGCAGCCCTTGGGAAATTTTATAAGACCTATAACAATAACCACGGCAATAAGGATTGTGGGTACAAGGTTGAGAAAAAGATTTACTATATTGATTTTCATAAGAATTCCTGCAACGAAGCAACCTATGGGGATTGTTGCCGTGCCGCACAGAAGCCCTAAAAGTACATCCTTGTGGTTTTCTTCCTTTGTGGAGCGAAGGGCTACGGGAATTGTAAATGAAACGGTGGCGCCAAGCATTGAAGCCACACATAAGCCGTGGAAGGCTCCCAGAAGCTTATCTGCGGATATTTCCTGCGCAAGACTTGCTCCGCCCATATCATTTGCGAGGAAAAGTCCTGCCAGTGCAGAGGGGTCAAAGTGAAGTGCATCTGCTACGGGTGTGATGATGGGGAGAAGTACATCCGACAACACCGGGGCAATAGTCATCATACCTACCATTGAGAGTGCCAGGGGGCCTATTGTCATTATGCCTTTTTCAAACTCATCACCTAATTTAAGATGGTTTCCCGTAATTTTATCGATTGCGCCTATGGCGGCGAAAACTGCCATAATTATAGAAAGTGCGTAAGCCAAACAAATCACCTGCTATATTCAGAATGTGTAAGGTGTATTATACAAGGACTTGTCATTAATTGCAATAAACAGTGTAATATTTTGGCGATTTTTTTGTTCTTATTTGATAAAAAGCAATTTACTTAACGATATTATTGTGGTAAAATAACTCCAACTATGTAAAAGAAAGGATTTTCTTGTTATGCTTCTTGAAAAAACATTACTTATTCCCGATTTAGGTGAGGTAGGACCTGAAAGCGGATTTCATCTTTTACCTGCCACAGAGGACGGCAGATTTGTTGCCGGAAAAAACGGAGTAGAATTCGTTGTAGCCACAGGTGACAACAAGGTTGAATTCATCAGCTTCGGCACACATTCACTTGCTTGTGTAAAGTCTGCAATTGCATATCCTGTGTACTATCCCGTTCATCCCGTTAAAACCGAATATCCCCTGAATGCGGTACTTATGGACCTTGACGGTACAACGGTACGCAGTGAGGATTTCTGGGTATGGATTATTGAAATGAGTACAGCAAGTATGCTTGGTAATCCTAAATTTCAGCTTGAGGATGCTGACCTTCCTTTTGTTTCAGGTCACAGTGTTTCCGAGCATCTTCAGTATTGTATTGATAAATATTGCCCCGGTGAGTCTCTTGAAAAGGCAAGAAGCTTCTACTTTGAGCATACACATCGTGAGATGGAAGAGATTATGGCGGGCAGAGGTAAGGATGGCGCATTTACTCCCACAGAGGGTGTAAAGGATTTTCTTCTTGAGCTTAAGAGCATGGGTGTGAAAATCGGTCTTGTTACTTCAGGTCTTTATGAGAAGGCTTGGCCCGAGATTCTCTCCGCATTCAAGACTCTCGGTATGGGCGACCCCAAGGATTTCTATGATGCAATCATTTCTGCAGGCTTCCCCCTTCGCAAGGGCAGCGTAGGAACATTGGGCGAGCTTTCACCTAAGCCCCATCCCTGGCTTTACAGTGAAACCTCTATTGTCGGCTTAGGCGAGGCTTTTGC
>JAZSCI010000250.1:0-2878 GCA_045602865.1 Acutalibacteraceae bacterium | reverse complement strand
GGAACAATGCAATAAGAACAGAAATTGTTGCATCCGTACATTATGGGTATCCACGCATTCTCATCATTATCCCTCACACGGGGAAGACCTTCGGCGATAACTCCATCACAATCCTCAACACAGAATACTCTCTTTTTGATACTGAAAAGTCTGTGAAGAAGCTCCGGAATCCTATGAAGGGCGTGAGTACCGAAAACAAGGTTGACAAAAGGATAACTGTTCTTTATCTTCTGTGAAACATGCTCCTGCTGCATCATACAACCACAAAGGGCGATAACAAGGTGAGGCTTATCTTTTTTCAGATTTTTCAAAGCACCTACGTTACCAAACACTCTGTCCTCTGCATGCTCTCTTATAGCACATGTATTAAAGAGGATAAAATCGGCATCCCGGACATCATCACAAAGCTCATATCCGCACTCAAGTATAACGCCTTTTATCTGCTCACTGTCGGCTACATTTCCCTGACAACCGTATGTGTGTATAAAGGCTTTGGGAGAAGCATCCGGAAATCTGCTTCTGAGGATGCTTTTAACCTTTTCCGCATAGACCTTCTGCTCATCCAGCTCAGCCTGAGAAATAAAAACTTTTTTCTGCAATTTGTTCACCTGTATCAAAGAATGTCATTAACCCAGCCAAGAATATCACGATAGACCTTTTCTTTGCAATCCTCGTTAAGAATCTCATGTCTGCAGCCGGGATATATTATTGTGGTAGGCTCATGTCCTGACTCTACAAGCACATCCGAGCATTGAATAGGACCTTTACCGTTAAAGCCAACGGGATCCAAGGCACCTGCTATTATCATAATGGGTAAATCGGTAGGAACGGATGGCGCCCACATCTCATCACTTGCGAGAATACCGATAGCCGCAAGATCTCTGACACCCGCAAGAGAAAGCTCAAAGCCGCAAAGCTCATCCTCACTGTATGCTTTTACATTTTCGCGATTAACACTGAGCCAATCAAGATCAGATGCTCTGTCTTTTATGGATATGGATGAGAATTTGTTGAGCATACCTGCGACTGTACTGTTAATTGTACGTGGACCGAACTTATCAACAAGCTTATCAAGAGTGTTTATAGCGAAATCAAGTCCTGCAGGTACCTGTGCAGTACCGCAAAGAATAAGACCGGAAAGCTCAGTACCAAAGGAGCTTGCATATACTCTTGCACAGAGTGAACCCATACTGTGACCAAAGAGAATATAGGGAAGCTCGGGATACTTTCTGTGCATGATACTGTACAGAATATGCATATCATCAACAAATCTGCGATAGCCATCCTTTTCAGCAGTGAAGCCTAAATCTTCGAAAGAATCAACGGACTTTCCGTGTCCGATATGATCGTTTCCACATACAATGTAGCCGTTTGATGCGAGAAATCTTGCGAAGTCATCATATCTGTTTATATGCTCTGCAACACCGTGTGCAATCTGGAACACACAAACAGGAGAAACCTCATCATCGTACCAGATAAGTGTACGAATTTTATTCACTCCCGTAGAGGAATTAAAGTATGCCTCTTTCTTAATAATTGCCACAAGACAACCTCCTTCAGGTATGTGTTTTCTGACAAAAAGAAACACTCACCCATAATTAGAAATATAATACCATACAACTACTTGTTTTTCAAGGTTATAAACACTATATTTTGTAAAATTATTAATAAAATTTAAGAAAAACAAGTAAGACAGAATGATTAAAATATATCCTTGAAATTTATATTGGTTTATGGTAAAATAGCACAAATGTCTTTTGAAAGCGGAGGTTTAATATGAATAACGAATTCAACACAAATTCAAAAGCAATTATTGTAGGTCTTACAGATACCGGCGAACAGATCCCTGCAGCTTCAGGCAGAATCTCTACTCAGCCCGGTACCGCAACAGAGATACTTGAGTTATCCAGGGATGCGGCAAAGAACGCATCACTCATATCAAAGGTTACTCGTTCAGGACATACATCCACCGTTGAACACACCGTATATAACCTTGCTTTCCAGAACGTATCCGTATTAGTGGAACAATTCGTTATCGAATTCCGCCTTGCTTCGTTCACTGTAAAATCAAGAAGATATGTAGATTTTGCAAAATTAGGATATTACGTACCGCACTTCGCGCAGAAATCAGTACATAACAGATATATGTCCCATATGGACTATCTTTACGGAGAATACGAGGCGCTGATTGAAGCAGGAATCCCTAAGGAGGATGCTCGCTTTGTGCTCCCCTACTCACTTTACAGTAACTTCTACTGTACACTTAATGCAAGAGAGCTTATCAATATGCTCTATGCTATGATCTATGGCAGAGGCGCTCAATTCCAGGAGCTTAAGGTTCTTGGTGAATCGCTTCTTGAGCAGGCAAGAAATCTTACCCCCGGTATATTTACAGATTTCGAAACAAGACGCCCTGCTCTTCAGGATGTTGCTAAGTTTGGTTATACTCCCGACAAGGCGCTCATCGAAGCACAGGAAAACGTAGAGCTTCTCAGCTACACCCCCAATGCATCAAAGGCAATTGCAAGATATGCCCTCATTGAATCCTGCAATCTTCCCACAGCACAGATAGACTCAATCATCGATAACGAAGATGAGTGCGCAAAGATTATAAAAGAGGTTATTTCCTCCAAGCGTCAGAGAGCGCTTGAGGCTGCCACATTCACATTCAAAATTAATAACGTTTCACTTTCTTGTCTTACTCACTTTGCAAGACACAGAATGCAATCAATCGGTATCCCCTCTCTCACTCTCACTGACAGAACAAGACACGTATTACCTGAAACAATCGCTAAGAATGAAGCTCTCAAGGAAAGATACTGCGAAGCATTCAAAAAGACTGCACAGCTTTATAACGAGCTTAAAGAATCAGGGGTTT
>JAZSCI010000249.1:0-3859 GCA_045602865.1 Acutalibacteraceae bacterium | reverse complement strand
GGAAGCTCGCAGATCGAGTATCCGGCTTTTGAGAAGCTTGCGATCGTTTCGGTGGAGATCTCTTTTCCTTTTGAGGTAAAACTCATGCTGCGGGCAATCCCTGTATCAAAGCCCCGGAGTCCGCAGTAGAAGTCGCCGACTTCCGTTTCGTATTCTCTTGTTCAGGTACTTGGTTTGTTTTTCCACCAAGGGTTCTTAGCTTCCCGCTGACCTCTTAGTGGAACTGAATTATATAACACACTCACCAAATTGTCAACACTTTTTTGTAACTTTTTTCACAAAAATTCAATCTTTTTTTGCTCTCACAAGATGTTGTGGTAGAGGTGTTTATACCACCACAATTTTCCTGTTCATAACTGTGTTCATACAGTGTATAAAACCGTTTTTCCTGTTTATTCTAATAAAAAACAATTTATTGAGGTGAAGCAGATGAAAAAGTCAGACATATTCAGATCCGGAGGAAAATCCCTTCTTTCGGGAATAACACGCCGTTCTCTTTGTATAATTCTTTCATTGTGCCTGCTTATGAGTATTGTGGGCATAACTGCTGAGGAATATACAAGCAATACCACCGAGCAGGTATTATCGAAAATCGGCTCCCGGGGTGATGAGGTAAGAAGGATACAAAAAAAGCTCCGTGAGCTTGGACATTTCACAGGAACGGTTGACGGCATATACGGAGTCAAGACACAATCCGCCGTAAAGAGATTCCAGCGCTCTGTGGGAATAACCGCCGATGGAGTGGCAGGACCTAAGACACTTCTCTATATGGGACTTGGAAATTCAGGCTCCTCAGGCTCAGGGGGCGGATTCAGCTCCTCGGATGTGTATCTTCTTGCAAAGGTTATTGCAGCGGAAGCCCGTGGAGAAAGCTACACCGGTCAGGTTGCTGTAGGTGCGGTTGTGCTTAACAGAGTAGATTCCGCATCCTTTCCCGATACAATTTCGGGAGTTGTTTATCAGGCAGGGGCATTTTCCGCGGTTACGGACAGCAACTGGTCTGTGTCCCCCGATTCCACATCCCGAAAGGCAGCCCAGGATGCCATAAACGGATGGGATCCCACCGGCGGCGCCCTTTACTACTACAATCCTGCAAAGACATCTAACAAGTGGATTCGTACCCGCCCGGTTATAACCACAATCGGTGCGCATATTTTTTGCCGGTGAGTGGGTTGTTCTGAATTTATTTGGTAGAAAGCCGCAGGGAATACGGTTGTTTTTCGAGGGTAAATGGTGAAGGATTTCTACCTATTCACTATTACTTCTTCCCTATTACTTCGCCGAAGGCGCCCTGCCCGTTCCCTACGGTTGTTCTGAATTTACTTTGTGTGAAGTCTTGCGGAACGGACAATGCCCGTTCCCTACGGCTTCGCAAGGAATACGGTTGTTTTTCGAGGGTAAATGGTGAAGGATTTCTACCTATTCACTATTACTTCTTACCTCTTACTTCGCCGAAGGCGCCCTGCCCGTTCCCTACAGTTGGTCTATCTGAGTTGATCGCAAACCGCTACTTGCTACTTGCTATTTGCTATTTGCTATTTGCTACTTGCTATTTGCTATATAAATAATTGTATACGCGTATATATTAATGGTATTATAATATATACCATTATATATATGTCACTTTTCTCTAAAATTCCCGTCTGTTTGCTTCATTATTCTACAATATGACAAAAAACTAACAATCCTCTTGATAATCAGAATTTTTTGTTGTATGATATAATGGGAAAAAATGGAGGGGAAGTTTTCTTTCCTTCTTGGAAACCGGCTCATATTTAATGCCTCGTGCAAAAGATATGAGCGTATACATCCCAATCTGATTTGGATAAACTATAGAAAAAGGAGAATACGAAATGCAAAAGGTTCAATTTACCGAAACCGTGTTGCGTGATGCTAACCAGTCACTTATCGCAACCCGTATGAAGTTCAATGAGTTCGAGCCCATTCTCTCAAAACTCGACAAAGCAGGTTACTACTCACTCGAGTGCTGGGGCGGAGCAACATTTGACTCTTGTCTTCGTTATCTTAACGAGGATCCCTGGGAGAGACTCAGAAAAATCAAAAAGGCTTGTCCCAACACAAAGCTCCAGATGCTTCTGAGAGGACAGAATCTTCTTGGCTATCATCACTATCCTGATGATGTTGTAAGAATGTTCGTAAAGAAGAGTGTTGAGAACGGTATTGATATTATCAGAATTTTTGATGCTCTCAACGATGTTAAGAATATCGAGGTAGCCGTTGATGAGACAGTAAAGAACGGAGCAATCGCATCCGGTGCTATCTGCTACACCATCAGCCCCATTCATACACTTGATTCCTATGTTGAGCTTGCAAAGAATATGGTAAGCATTGGTTGTCAGACCATCGCAATCAAGGATATGGCAGGTATTCTTTCTCCTGCAGAGGCACACAAGCTTGTTTCCTCACTTAAGGAAGCAGTTGATGTTCCCCTTGTTCTCCACACACACAGTACAACAGGACTTGGCTTTATGACCTGCCTCAAGGCAGTGGAAGCAGGTGTTGATGTAATTGATACTGCTATTTCCACAATGTCAGGCGGTACCTCACAGCCTGCAACAGAAACACTCAACTACACTCTTGCAGAGCTTGGCTATGAGTCAGGACTTGACAATGAGACACTCAGAGATATTGCAGACTTCTTCAAGCCTATCAGAGCAAAGGCTCTTGAAAGCGGTCTTCTCAATCCCACAGTTCTTGCAACCGATGCAAAGGCACTTGACTATCAGGTTCCCGGCGGTATGCTTTCAAACCTTGTAGCTCAGCTTACTGCACAGGGCAAGATGGACAAATTTGATGAGGTTCTCCTTGAGACTCCCCGTGTTCGTGAGGATTTAGGCTATCCACCCCTTGTTACTCCCATGAGCCAGATGGTTGGTGTTCAGGCTACTGCAAACGTACTTGCAGGCGAGCGCTACAAGAATGTTTCCAAAGAGGTTAAATCCTACCTTATGGGTGAATACGGTAAGGCTCCCGGCAAGGTAAACGAGGATGTTAAAAAGCAGATTCTGGGCGATGAAAAAGAGATTGAGGGCAGATTTGCCGACACTCTTGAGCCTGCATTTGAAAAGGCAAAGGCTGAAATCGGCTCCAAGGCAAAGAGTGATGAGGATGTGCTTTCATACATCGCATTCCCCACTCAGGCAGAGAATTTCTTTGATTACCGCAACGAAATGGCATCAAAAACATACTCCTATGAGTTCAAGGCTATTGATTAAGGAGGATAAAAAATGACTTTTATTCCTTTGTTCAGCTTTTCTGATGCCCTTGGAACATCAGGACTCGGCTTTGTTCTCGTTCTTGTAGTTCTGGCTGTAATTATGCTGTTTGTAAGACTTCTTTCAAAGATTCTCGGAGGAAGCTCAAAAAATGATAGCACAAGCCCTGCTGATGCAACTCCTGTTGCTGCACCGGTTCAGACTGCACAACCCGAAGCAGTTGTTGCAGAAGCTCCTGCCGTAACAGAAGCAGAGCTCCCTTACACACCCGGATATGTCACTCTTGATGGTGTCAAGGAGCAGGATGCGGCTGTTATTATGGCTATCACTTCTCACAAAACAGGGATTCCCCTTGAAAGACTTTGCTTTAAATCAATAAAGCGTCTTAATCAGGAGCCCGATCTTATCAACGTTGAAGAACAGGATGCGGCTGTTGTTATGGCAATTATTTCCGACAAAACAGGCATTTCTCTTGATAACCTTATCTTTAATTCTATAAAATTAGTGGAGGAATAATAATATGAAATACAATGTTACTTTAATCGGTAAAATTTACGAAGTTGATGTTACAGAATCTGATGCAGTTGTAACAGGTATTACTCAAGTACCCGTTGCAGTTGCGG
>JAZSCI010000248.1:0-7918 GCA_045602865.1 Acutalibacteraceae bacterium | reverse complement strand
ACGCGAAATCAAAAAGAGAGGACACAAGATTTTCCTTGACCTTAAGCTCCACGATATTCCCAATACAGTAAAGAAATCTATGTCAGTGCTTTCGAATCTTGATGTAGACATTACAAATCTCCACGCTGCAGGAACCTGCAGAATGATGGAAGCAGCTATTGAGGGACTTACCCGTGAGGATGGCACAAGACCTCTTCTTATTGCCGTTACTCAGCTTACATCAACCGATCAGGAGAGTATGGAAGCAGACCTTCTTATCAAAGAGCCTATCGACAAGGTTGTTATGCATTATGCGGGTAACGCAAAGAAGGCAGGTCTCGATGGTGTTGTTTGTTCACCTCTTGAGGCAGGTAAGGTACATGAGCTTTGCGGTAAGGATTTCCTTACAATCACTCCCGGCGTAAGATTTGCTGATGGTGATGTAGGTGATCAGAAGAGAGTTATGACTCCCGCACAGGCAAAGGAAATCGGTTCTGACTATATTGTTGTAGGCAGACCTATTACAGCGGCAGAGGATCCTGTTGCTGCATACAATCGCTGCGTAGCAGAATTTTGTGATTAATTAAGGAGGGTATATACAATGGAAAGCTATAAGAGAGAATTTATACAGTTCCTTGAAGGAGCAGGCGTGCTCAAATTCGGTGACTTTACTGCAAAAAGCGGCAGAAAGATTCCTTACTTCATCAATGCCGGCGATATTAAAACCGGTGAGCAGATCTGCAAATTAGGTGAGTTCTATGCGAAAGCATATTTTGAAAAGGTAGGAAACAAAAAAACAGTTCTTTACGGACCTGCATACAAGGGCATCCCGATTGCAGTTTCTGTTGCAGTTGCACTTGCCAAAAACGGACTTGATGTTCCCTTCTTCTTTAATCGTAAAGAGGAAAAGGATCACGGCGAGGGCGGTGTTTTCGTTGGCTACAAGCCCCAGGAAAACGAGGAAATCGTTATTGTTGAGGATGTTATTACAGCAGGTACCGCAATCCGTGAGAGTATGGCAATTCTGTCAGGTCACAAGGGCACAAAGGTTGCCGCAACCTTCGTAATGGTTGACCGTAAGGAGAAGGGACAGACAGATAAATCAGCTATGGCAGAGGTTGGTGAGGAGTACGGCTTCCCCGTATACTCCGTAGTTGATGTGTATGATATTATCGAGTATCTTGAGGTAGATGAAAGCAATCGTGAAAACGTTGAGAGAATCAAGAATTACCTCAAGGTAAACGGCGCAAAAGAGTGAGAGGAAATTATATATGAGAAGTCTTATTGATATTCTCGATTTTACAACCGAGGAATTAAACGAGCTCATTGATGTGGCAAATGACATTATTGCCAATCCTTCAAAGTATAGCGAGAAATGTAAGGGAAAGAAGATTGCCACGCTTTTCTTTGAGCCTTCAACAAGAACAAGACTCAGCTTTGAGGCGGCTATGCTTGAGTTGGGAGGTAATGTTATCGGCTTTTCTGCTGCAAACAATTCCTCTGCGGCAAAGGGTGAGAGTGTTTCGGATACTGCAAAGACCATAAGCTGCTATGCGGACATTATCGCTATGCGTCACCCCAAGGAGGGTGCACCTCTTGTTGCGGCACAGAATGCTACTATTCCCGTTATCAATGCAGGTGACGGCGGACATAATCACCCCACACAGACTCTTGCCGACCTTCTTACAATACAGAGAGAAAAGGGTGGCTTTGAGAATCTTACAGTAGGCTTTTGCGGAGACCTGAAATTCGGAAGAACAGTTCATTCACTTATTACTGCTCTTTCACGATACAGCGGTATTAAGGTTGTACTCATTTCTCCCGAGGAGCTGAAGCTTCCCAGCTACATCAAAAAGGATGTGCTTAAGAAAAACGGCATTCCCTATAAGCAGACCACAGATTTAGAGTCTGTTATGCCCGAGCTTGATATCCTTTATATGACACGTGTACAGAGAGAGCGCTTCTTCAATGAAGAGGATTATCTCAGACTCAAGGATAGCTATGTGCTTGAGCCCCGTAAATTAAAGAACGCGAAATCGGATTTGTGCATTATGCATCCGCTTCCCCGTGTAAACGAAATAAGTGTTGCAGTAGATGATGATCCCAGAGCCTGTTATTTCAAGCAGGTGCTCAACGGAAAATACATCCGTATGGCACTTATACTTAAGCTTTTGGAGGAGGCAGGCAAATGAATATAGATTCAATCACAAACGGATTTGTAATTGACCATATTACTGCAGGTCGCGGTATGCGGCTTTATGAGCTTTTAGGTCTTGATAACCTGGATTGCTCAATTGCAATTATAAAAAATGTTACCAGCAAGAAGATGGGTAAGAAGGACATCATAAAGATTGATGCGGATATAAGCATTGATGTTGATGTTATCGGCTATGTGGACCCGGGTATAACAGTTAATGTTATCAAAGAGGGTGTACTCGTTGAGAAAAGGGCCATTGAGCTTCCTGCAACTCTTACTAATGTTATTAAATGTAAAAATCCACGTTGCATTACATCAACGGAGCAGGAAATTAACCACATCTTCAAGCTGACCGACAGAGAGAACGGTGTTTATCGTTGTATATACTGCGAAACACAGGCTAAATAATTGAAGTATATACTTTTGGAAAGGATGTTTGTATGAAAAAGGTTGGTATTGTAATGGGTAGCGATAGCGATTTACCCGTTGTTGAAAAAGCAATCAATACATTAAAGGAATTTGAGGTACCCTTTGAGGTTCATGTTTTTTCCGCACACAGAACACCTGAGGAGGCAAGAGACTTCAGCGCAGGTGCCCGTGAAAACGGCTTCGGTGTAATTATTGCCGCGGCAGGAATGGCAGCACACCTTGCAGGTGCCGTTGCCGCAAATACAACTCTTCCCGTAATCGGAATCCCCATTAAGTCACAGAATCTGGGCGGTATGGAGGCACTTCTTTCAACAGTACAGATGCCTACAGGTATTCCTGTTGCAACAGTTGCCATAGATGGTGCGGCAAATGCGGCACTTCTTGCTATTGAGATGCTTTCACTTTCCGAGCCTGAGCTTGAGAGAAAGCTTGGCGAGAAGAGAGCCGCTGACACAGCAAAGGTTCTTGAGAAGAATAAAGCAGTAGAAGAGAAATACAATAACTGAGATCACTAAAACCACAGAAAAATCGGAGGTAAGCAAATGGGCGGTTTTTTTGGTGTTGCATCAAATAAGGATGCAGTTCTGGATACCTTTTTCGGTACGGATTATCATTCCCATCTGGGAACACGCAGAGCGGGTATGGCATCCTATGATCCGAAAAACGGTATGCAACGAAAAATTCACAAAATTGAAAATTCACCTTTCAGAACGAAATTTGAAAATATACTCGACCAGATGTCAGGAAATACCTGCATAGGATGTATCAGTGATACTGATGCACAACCCTTGCTTATGAGGTCAAATCACGGCTTGTACGCCATCAGCACAATCGGTGTAATAAACAACAGCGATGAGCTTGTGAAGCAGTATCTTGCCTTCAGCGGAGGACATTTCGGCGCTATGACAAGCGAGGGTATAAACTCCTCGGAGCTTGTAGCCGCAATGATTGACCAGAAAACAAGCTTCGCAGAGGGTATACGCTTTGCGCAGGATGTTATAGAAGGCACTTCATCAATCCTTATTCTTAAGGATGACGGAAAGCTTATTGCTGCCCGTGACAAGTACGGAAGAATCCCTGTACTTATAGGTAAGAGCGAAAGCGGTTTCTGTGTATCCTTTGAGGATTTTGCCTATAAAAAGCTTGGCTATGAGGATTACAAGGAGCTTGGCCCCGGAGAAATTGTAGAAATTTCCGCAGAAGGGGTAGAGGTACTTGCTCCCGCGCTTAAGGAAAAGAAAATATGTGCATTCTTATGGTCCTATTACGGATACCCCACTTCCTGCTATGAGGGCAGAAATGTTGAGGCTATGCGTTATGAAAACGGCAAGATAATGGCACAGACCGACAAGAAGCTTATGACTGCGCAGGATATTGACTATGTAAGCGGTGTGCCGGATTCGGGAACACCTCATGCCATAGGTTATTCAAATGAAAGCGGCGTTCCCTTTGCCAGACCTTTCATAAAATATACTCCCACCTGGCCCAGAAGCTTTATGCCCTCCAATCAGAGAGAGCGTAATATGGTGGCAAAGATGAAGCAGATTCCAATTCACGAGCTTATCAAGGACAAGAAGCTTTTGTTTGTTGATGACAGTATCGTAAGAGGCACACAGCTTCGTGAAACGGTTGAGTTTCTTTATGAAAATGGTGCTAAGGAGGTACATATGCGTTCCGCTTGTCCTCCTATTATGTACGGATGTAAATTCCTGAACTTCTCAAGAGGAACAGGAGATATGGACCTGATTGCCAGAGCCACTATTTACGAGCTTGAAGGCGATGAAGGTATGAAGTATATTGATGAGTACAGTGATGCTTCAACGGAAAGAGGAAGAAAAATGCGTGATGCAATATGCAAAAAGCTGAATTTTGCTTCCCTTGAATTCCAGTCCCTTGAGGGTATCATTAAGGCAATCGGGCTTCCTGCAGATCAGGTATGTACCTATTGCTGGAACGGTAAAGGCTAAGAAATAATATATAATTAGTATAGGAGATAAAGTTATGAATAATTCAAAATCTGAAAGCTACGCAGCAGCGGGTGTTGATATTACCGCGGGCTACAAGGCAGTTGAGCTTATGAAAAAGCATATTGCCAGAACACGCAACGAAGGCTCAATGGATGATGTTGGAGGCTTCGGTGGTTGCTTCGATCTTGGCTTTGCTAAGGGTATGGAGCATCCTGTATTGGTTTCAGGTACTGATGGCTGCGGTACCAAGGTTAAATTGGCCATCCTTATGGATAAGCACGATACAATCGGTATTGATGCAGTTGCAATGTGTGTAAACGATATTGTTTGTGTTGGCGCAAAGCCCTTGTATTTCCTCGATTATATTGCTTGCGGAAAGAATATTCCCGAGAAAATCGCAGAAATCGTAAGCGGTGTTGCAGAGGGCTGTGTTCAGTCAGGCTGTGCGCTTACAGGCGGAGAGACTGCAGAGCATCCCGGCTTGATGCCCGTTGAGGATTATGACCTTGCAGGCTTTGCAGTGGGTATTGTTGATAAGCCCAAAATGATTGATAACAATAAAATGGCAGTGGGCGATGTTGTTATTGCTCTTCCTTCTACAGGTATTCATTCCAATGGCTTCAGCTTGTGCCGTAAGGTTTTTGATATTGATAACAACAATCCCGAGCTTTATGTAGAGCGCCGGGAGTTAGGCGGCAAGAGTATTGCTGAGGCTTTACTTGTTCCCACAAGAATTTATGTTAAATCTGTTCTTGCTCTTATGGAAAAGGTTAATATCAAGGGTATTTCTCACATTACCGGTGGTGGCTTCTATGAGAATATCCCCCGTTCAATTCCTGATGGCTTGTGCGCAAAAATAGATAAGTCTGCCGTTAAGGTGCTTCCTATTTTTGATGTGATTGCTGAATGGGGCAACATTCCTGAGCGTGATATGTTCAATACATATAATATGGGTGTTGGTATGAGCATTGTTGTTCCTGCTGCAGAGGTTGACACCGCTCTTGAAATCCTCAAGGCAAACGGCGAGGATGCTTATGTAATCGGTGAGATTATTGCATCCGAGGACAAGATTATTCTTGAATAATTGTTCTCCGAGGTGTTGAGAATGATTGATAAAAAAGCGAAAATAGCAGTTCTTGTTTCCGGCGGCGGTACAAATTTACAGGCTCTTATTGATGCTCAGCAGACCGGCATTATAACAAGTGGTGAAATAACTCTTGTTATATCCAATAACCTTAATGCCTATGCACTCACAAGAGCAGCGAATGCAGGCATAAAGGCAGTGGCGTTCACCAAGAAGGAGTGCGGCTCACAGGAGCAATTTGAACAGAGAATAAAGGACGTACTTACGGAAAACGAAATTGACATAATTGTTCTTGCAGGCTTTATGTCAATACTGAGTGAATCCTTTACAAGTGCATATCCCAAAAGAATTATAAATGTCCATCCTTCACTTATCCCATCCTTCTGCGGAAAGGGCTTTTACGGACTTTATGTTCACGAAGCAGCCCTTGAGTACGGTGTTAAGGTTACAGGTGCTACAGTGCATTTTGTAAATGAAATCCCCGATGGCGGAGAAATCATTATGCAGAAGGCAGTTGAGATTCTCCCCGATGACACACCCGAAATTCTTCAGAAGCGTGTTATGGAAAACGCGGAGTGGAAAATTCTTCCTCTTTCTGTGGAAAAGGTGGCAAATGATATTATTTCTAAATGATAGAGAAAGGAACAGATGATATGGAAATCAGAAGTATCGAAAATGAACTTAATTCCCTTCAATACCACGGCAGAGGTATTATTATAGGAAAGAGCGCAGACTCTAAAAAGGCTATCACAGCTTACTTTATTATGGGTAGAAGTGAAAACAGTCGTAACAGAGTTTTTGTTGAGGATGGAGAGGGCATCAGAACACAGGCTTTTGACGAGTCAAAAATGGTTGATCCCCACCTTATTATCTATGCTCCCGTAAGAGTTCTCGGTAATAAGACTATCGTTACAAACGGTGACCAGACAGATACAATTTACGAGCTTATGGACAAGCAGATGACCTTTGAGCAGGCTCTCAGAACAAGAGAGTTTGAGGATGATGCTCCCAACTATACACCCCGTATATCAGGTATCATAAGACTTGAAAACGGTGATATGAATTATGCTATGTCAATTCTAAAGTCAGCAGAGGGCAACGGAGACTCCTGCCAGAGATATACATACGCATATTCAAATCCTCTTCCCGGAAAGGCAAAGTTCATTCACACCTACAAGTGTGACGGAAATCCTCTTCCCAGCTTTGAGGGTGAGCCCAAGACTCTTGAGCTTCCTGAGGCAGATATCGATACACTGACCGATATCATCTGGAAAAACCTTAATGAGGATAACAAGGTTTCTCTCTTTGTGAGATACATTGACCTTGCAACAGGTAAATACGAGTCAAGAATCGTAAACAAGAATAAATAAAACAGGAGAGTAGTGAAATGAAAGAATTTGAATTAAAATATGGCTGTAACCCAAACCAGAAACCCTCGAAGATTTATATGCAGGATGGCAGTGAGCTTCCTATAGAGATTCTTTCAGGTCGTCCCGGTTACATAAACTTCCTGGATGCATTCAATAGCTGGCAGCTTGTAAAGGAGCTTAAGGAAGCCCTTGGTTTACCTGCAGTTACTTCCTTCAAGCACGTCAGCCCTACATCTGCAGCAGTAGGTATCCCTCTTTCCGATACACTTAAGAAGGCTTGCTTTGTTGATGATATTGAGGATCTTGATGCTTCTCCTCTCGCTTGTGCTTATGCAAGAGCAAGAGGTACAGACAGAATGTGCTCCTTTGGTGACTGGGTTACACTTTCTGATGTTTGTGATGTAACAACTGCAAAGCTTATCAAGAGAGAGGTTTCCGATGGTATAATCGCTCCCGGTTATGAGCCCGAGGCACTTGAAATCCTCAAATCAAAGAGAAACGGCAACTACAATGTTGTGAAAATTGATCCCGACTATGTTCCTGCTCCTATCGAGACAAAGCAGGTTTACGGAATTACCTTTGAGCAGGGCAGAAACAACTTTGAAATCAATAACGAGCTTCTTTCCAATATCGTTACTGAAAATAAGGAAATGCCCGAGAGTGCAAAGAGAGACCTTATTATAGCTCTCATTACCCTTAAATATACACAGTCAAACTCTGTTTGCTACGCAGTTGACGGACAGGCAATCGGTGTAGGTGCAGGACAGCAGTCACGTATTCATTGTACAAGACTTGCAGGTACAAAGGCAGATACCTGGTTCCTTCGCCAGCACGAAAAGGTTCTCGCTCTTCCCTTCAAGGATAAAGTCGGATCGTAGCCATGTCGTCCTGT
>JAZSCI010000247.1:0-2834 GCA_045602865.1 Acutalibacteraceae bacterium | reverse complement strand
CCTGTCTTTGTGGGATCAGCAGGAGCTGTAATTGCAGTTCCGAAGTCCTGAGTGATAGCACCGACCGATGTTCCGCCGTCTGAATTAAAGCTGATTGAGTACTTATTTACACTCCATTCAGCCGTTGCGGTAATGTTTTCTGTGAGAGTATGGGGGAAGGAGATGTTCCACTTTACGAAGGTGTGACCTTCCTTAGTGGGGTTAGCAGGTGCGGAAATCTTAGTATTGTAATCCTTAGTAATGGAAGCAATAGCAGTACCGCCCTGAGTATCGAAGGTCATTGTGTACTGCTTAATTGCCCAGATAGCATATACACTCTTATCGTCGTCATAGAGGCTGATATCTGCAGGAATGCTGCCTGTTGTCGCATTTCTGTCTGCATTCCAGCCTACGAAGGTATAACCCGGTCTGTCAGCAGGTGTCTTTTCGGGCTCATAGCTGTAAACGGTATTTGTGCCGATAACTACAGTCTTATGCTCTACTTCTGTGTTGTCGGTTGAATCGTGATTCTGTCTTGCGTAAACATCAATCTGAAGACCTGGGCAATTTGTCCAATCTGCAACAACAGGGTGTTTACCGCCGTTTGTTGAAGCTTTGAGTCTGTTTATAGCTTCTGTAACCTGATCTGCTGTTGCGGCAGGATTACCGAGCACGTATGCTGCATAAGCGATATCAGTATTAAAATGGTCAAATGTGTTTACATAATTTGCTCTGTTAATACTTGTTGCCTGAAGAACAAGGTTACGTAGAGCTGACTTATTAACACCGGTAACACTTATATCAACAAAGTTGTTATTCCATGCAGTTGTAGTGATGGCAGCACTATACATATTTGTAACAGCAGATTTAAGTCTCAGAGAGGTTGTTCCTGAAATGGCCTTATTCCAGATCTGCTGATTAACCTTAATACCACAGGAAGTGTCATTATCATTTTCCCACAGATTGGTACCTCTGTTATTGAATTCACTAGTATACTGGTTACTACCTTCAGCTGTACCAGAATAGTAGCTTTCGGTCTTCCCTGTAAAATCGTCAACATACCATTTACAAGTAGGATCATCGTAAGGCCAGTTTTTACCATTACCTGACATATCCGTAACCATAAAACCAACCCTGAAATTAGGAATCTGATTAAGGTTACTATAACGGCTGAAATCCACCGTAAGATTTGCCGTGGGGCTTATTACATTAGCACGACCATGATAAACATTAAAGCCTCCGGCATCTATGCTTTGAAAGTTAAAAGTACCATTAGAGGCACTCCCAATCCATGAACCGGGGTTATTGTTATTAGGACTTGTAATAACACCAAGCATCGGAAGGAAAGCTGTTGCAATAGGAGAGTACGAACCATCATCTGAAGAACCATGAACACCAGAAACCCAAAGAATTGAGCTTGCAAATGTATTATGGTTAGGGGTTTTTACTCTTGCTGCCGCACCGACAGGAAGAATATAAGGAGCATAAAGTGTTGAGAATGCACGGTAGGTAACAGTCTTATCCGCATAGGTAAGAGTGATATTCCACTGAATTGTAGCGGTCTGACCTACTGGGAGGCCTGTTGCTATGCTTTCAAGCTTAATATCGGTCTTTGAAGCGTAACCGTTTGAAAAAGCAATGGCTGTGCCCTCACCCGTAACCTTAGGCTCACCTACGGTTTTGCCGGTCTGTGCATCGACAACCTGGAAGGTTGCGCTTGTGGCACCGGGAGCATAAATGCTGAGCTTACCTGAATCAGCAGCTCTTTCAGCATCAAGCGTAACAGCACCGTCTTTAATGGTGTTGTTAACGTAATACTGACCCGTTTTGGTACCGCCTTCGGCATTCGAGGGGGTCATATAAATCGTTTCGGGGACGGTGATGATAACGTCATCGACCCTGTTATACGAGCTTGAGCCGACAGATACAGCTTCACCTGCGGCTGCGTTTGCCTTTATGCCCGTTTCGGGGAGCACAAAGAAGCATAATGTTGTGAAGAGCATTACTAAAGAAAGAAGCACGCTGAGTGATTTCTTTAACTTAGTCATTTTCTCACATCTCCTTAACCAAAGAAAATTTCTATATACCTATAGTTGTAATCATTTTACCATTTCTCCTAAAATATTTCAATATAATATATATAAAAGACCGGGGTGCAGATTTACCAAAATTTTTTATAAAATTTTATACAGTTTGAAAAAAATAAAAAACCGACTCCGGATGAAGTCGGTCTGATGAGTTATTTTGCTTTTTCGATGTCGAACCAGAATTCCACACCGCCGGGCACGTTCTGAACACCGTACCGCTGATTGTGAAGCTTCTGAATCGACGCCAGAATTGCAAGACCCAGTCCGAAGCGTCCCTGAGAACGGGAAAGGGCTTTATCTGCACGGTAGAAGGAATCCCAGATTTTGTCGATGTGCTTTTCCTCTATATGCTCACCGGTATTAAACACATAAACACGGTAATTTTCACCGCAGTCCTCGGCACGGCAGATAATTTTTCTGTCACCGTCCGTATGGGATACGGCATTGGAGAGATAGTTATTGATAACTGAATAGAGAATTATGCTGTCACCGTTTCCCGTAAAAGCGGGGTCAATTTCATTTACGGCGGTGATTCCCTTTTCTTCAAAAAGGGCGGAATTTTTCTCGTACCAATCCCTCACCATATCACGTATACAGAAATTTTCACGGACGGGCTCACAGGCACCCGAGGAATACTTGGTTATTTCAAGAAGACGCATAATCATATTGTTCATACGCACGGTTTCTTCGGAAATTACGTCGCAGTATTCGGATGCAGCCTTGCCGTTGCCTGCCTCATAGAACATTTTTGCACCCAAGTCGGATCGT
>JAZSCI010000246.1:0-4285 GCA_045602865.1 Acutalibacteraceae bacterium | reverse complement strand
GACTTATAACGAGAATGAAAAAGCAGCTTACTCATCCGAACCGTAATCAGGAAACTGCATTGGGCGGCTTGCTTTCGGATATTATGTGCGAGAGCCTCGGTCTTGATGTTATGCTTCTCGGTTCAGGCAGTGTGCGAAGCACCGAGCTCGGTCCCATTGTGCTTTACTCGGATCTTTGCGAATGCTTCCCTTATGATGATGCTTCGTATATGCTGCAGGTTACGGGTGCCCAGTTCAAACGCATGATAAAATATATGGTGCGTGACGAGGTATGGGAGGGTGTACACAATGAGTTTTATCAGCTTTCATCCGGAATGAGAGTTGTTTATGACAGAGCTACTCACGAATTTCTGAAGTTTGATTTAAAGGGTAAGCCTGTTGAAGATGATAAGATTTACAAAATAGGTCTTCAGCAGTTCCACTTCAATAATCTTGAGGACTTTTTCAATATTTCTTTTGATGAGATTTCCGAGAATGCAAAGCCTGTGGTTGTTGCAACCTCTTGTCTCGGAATTTTTGATGAATATATGTCAAATCATCAGAATCTGGATAGGGAAATTACCGGAAGGCTTGTAATCTTATAATTTTTTGTGCAACCTGTCCAAAAACGGATGTTTTATTTTTTACGGAAAAAACCTACGTTTGTAGGTTGACTCAGGTGTTTCAAAAATTATATAATTTTACCGTAGGGTAATACTATCAATTTTTAAAAAAGGAGACGATTAAAAATGAAAAAAATTATTGCAGCTTTTCTTGCCGCATTAATGCTCTTTACTCTTGCAGCCTGTGGAGGTAAGGAGGAACCCTCGACAACAGAACCCTCAACAACGGAACCCACCACAGAAGCCACAACTGCCGCTCCTGTCAAAGGCGAACCCATAGCCACACAAAATGGCTATGCCACAATCAAAGAGGCAGGCAATTGGGAGTACAAGGGTGAATATGCACCCGGAATGCTTGAATTTGCCGACAAGACCGTTCCCGGCTCTAAAATTTACATCAGCGAGAAACAGGGCTTTGAGGCGCAAAAGAAATCAGTGGAATACGCCTACACAGATAAGGCCTTCGAGGAAGTAAAAATCGGTGACAACACCTATTCCTTTATGCAGGCAAAGGACGGTCTGGCATACCTTATTGCTCCCACATCAGCTGAAGGCGATTTCTGCCTTTACATTCAGATAAACGGCGGCACCTTTGATGATGCAAAGCCTCTTATCGAAACTATCGTAATTAAATAAAAAAAGGAGACGATAAAAAATGAAAAAGAAATTATTAGCCCTTGTGTTCACTCTCGTTTTACTCATCGGTCTTGTTGCCGCTATGGGTATGAATGCGAGTGCGGCCGGAGTGCCTACGGCATTGAACCGTTCCCCTGTAGTTTATACTGCAGATAATCTTTGGAATTATGTAGCTCAGTCCTATGACGGTGATGTCATTGTTCTGGGTCAGAACATTACATACGATGACAAAAATGACAGCGAACCATACGTGCTTCCCTTTGGCTCACAAAGTGATATGGTATTAGACCTTAACGGTTATACCCTTGATATCACTACCAGAGCAGACGCTCTCATCGAGCTTGACTGGGGAGCAACAAGACTTCATATTATCAACAGTAAGCCTGAAACTCCGGCTAAGATTATTATGCGTACAAAAAGAGGCAATTCAGCAATTGTTGATCTGAGCACCAAGAACTGTTCTCTTTATGTTTATGACGGTGTTGAGCTTGTTATGGGTAAAGAAGGCGACCAGGCAGAAGCTTACAGACAAACACATGTTATTAAAGCAACTAAATTTTCCGAAATAGCACTTTATGGCGGTGCTATTACAAATAACATCGCAAATGGTGATGGCATTAAATTAACTTCAACAACTTCTGTTGATTTTGATTCTTCAACAGTAACGCTTCACGGCGGTGCAAAAATCAAAGCAAAGACAACATGTATAGCACTTAGTGACGCATACGATTATCCTACATTTAAAATTGGTGGAGCATATCTTGACTGTGACGAAGAATATTATAAAGCTATCTCAAACTATATTGGTTCAGCAACAACGCAGGTAAAAAACCTGACTTTTGGTGATATGTTATTCAGTTCAAGCTACGGTGCTTATAATGCGACTGCAGGCGGAAGACTGGATAGCAACAGAATAGATAACTCTCAGAAGCTTCTTGACTATACCACCAAATGTGACATTACATTCAAACTTTCGGGTGTATTAACCGAATGTTATCATGCATCAACAAAGTCTTTACTCAATTACATTGGTGGACACTATATCGTATGCTCTGATTGCTATCATCTTATGGAAATAGAAGAGCATACACGTGTAGCAGCAACCGTCAACTGTACATCCGATGGATATACAGGAGGCTATAATTGTGCTTGCGGTTACAAAACAATAAAGCCGGCTACCGCTTACGGACACAAGTATTTTGAATACACAAAGAAGGCTGCAACCTGCACAGAGCACGGCTACAAAAACACAATGTACAAGTGTGTAAACTGTTCTAAATATTATGACTCCAACAAGAACGAAACATCCTTTAAGGTTTTTTCACAGAACACAATTGCTCCCCTCGGTCACGATATGGTAAAGGTTAATGCTAAGGCCGCTACCGCAAAAGCTGACGGTAACATCGAATATTATGACTGCTCAAGATGTGACCATATTACCTCTGACGCAGAAGGCAAAAACGCTATTACAGATGTGAAGGTTGCAAAGCTCAAGAGCGCTACCCTTTCTCCAACAAAGTATCTTTACGACGGTAAAACAAAGACTCCCTCACTCACCGTTAAGGATTCAAAGGGCAACAAGCTCGTTAAGGGTACAGACTACACAATAAGTGTTGCAAGTGCAAGAAAGGCTGTTGGCAAATATACAGTTACAATCAAATTCATCGGCAAATACAGCGGTGAAGCAAAGCGTTACTTCTACATTCTTCCCAATAAGACAACCAAGACATCGGTAACACAGAGTACTTCTGCTATTAAAGTGAAGTGGGCAAAGGTAACAGGCGCAACAGGCTATGCTGTTGAAATCTATGATGCAAACGGTAAGAAACTTAATACCAAGTACACCACAGCTCTTGAAATGACCTATAAGGGTCTTAAGACTGCAACTGTCTATAAGCTTAAGGTAATTGCTTATAAGACTATTGACGGCGAAAAGATGTATTCAACAGTCGGCACAGTTGTAACCACAGCCACAAAGCCTGCAAAGCCCACCCTTAAGGCGACATCAACAAAGGGTAAACTCAATCTTTCATGGACTAATGTCAGTGGTGAGACAGGTTACGTTATCCAGTACTCCACAAAGAAAGACAGTGGCTTTAAGAAACTCACTGACACAAAAGCCAATGTTGTTTCCTACTCTAAGAAGGTAACAAGCGGCAAAACCTACTACTTTAGAGTTAAATCCTATAAGAAGGTAGGCGACACATACATCTACTCAGCATACAGTGATGTAAAGGGTATTAAGATAAAGTAAACAACACATAAAACTCAGAAAAACGGAGAGCTCTTCTCCGTTTTTCTTGAATAAAAATTCTTTGGGCGGTGATTTCAGGTGAAAATAAAAAAGAACAGTAAAGGCTTTTTGCTGTCACTTCTAATAAGCCTGATTTTTAATCTTGAATGGACCGTTCCTGCGTGGATATTTTTAGGTTTACATTTCTGGAAAGGAATTTCTCTCTGGTGGTTTGTCGGCTCAATGATTCTCTGGATTATATTTGTAGCGTTGAGAGTGTTGGTGTTCGGCTCACTCACAAAGGCAGGTAACTATAAAGACCCACCCAAGGAGAACAAGAACCCCTATTCCAAAAAGGATATATGAAGAAATAAATTAAATCCCGAAAGGAGAAAGATATTATGGGACTTATTAAGGCTGCATTAGGTGCGGCAGGCGGCGTAATGGCTGACCAGTGGAAAGAGTTTTTCATCTGTGAGTCTTTACCCAACGATGTCCTTATGAGAAAAGGACAGAAGAAAACAACAGGTCGCTCATCCAATTATAAGGGCGACGAAAACATCATCACATCAGGCTCAGGCATAGTTGTTGCCGACGGTCAGTGTATGATTATCGTAGAGCAGGGCAAGGTGGTTGAGGTTTGTGCCGAGCCCGGTGAATTCACCTATGACGCTTCAACAGAGCCCAGCATTTTCTGCGGCTCCTTCGGTGACAGCATCAAGGCTACCTTCAGAAACATGGGCAAGCGTTTCACCTACGGCGGTGAGGCACCTAAGGATCAGAGAGTCTTCTATTTCAACACAAAGGAAATCCT
>JAZSCI010000245.1:0-2740 GCA_045602865.1 Acutalibacteraceae bacterium | reverse complement strand
GCCACCTAAAAAGTAGCCGTGCTCATAGTTGGAGTCTTCGGCATAAATTTCCGACTCCTCAACCGCAAAGACGGGGATCGCCGCCGTGGGCAGAAGCCCTACGAGCATTACCATTGCCAGCAGGATGCTCAACATTCGTTTTGAAATCTTATGTTTCATTGTTTCTTCCTCCTTTGGGAGTATTTTCTTGGTAGTCCACTACCTTCACCATTGTAATAAATCAAGCGATTCTGTTAGGAATTACATTCCACTATTGAAAAATTCATTACTATGGTGATATAATGTTTACGGTAAAATGTGTAATCATACATTTATTATTACACTACTACATCATAGATTATAATATACTTAACCCCTATTAACCCCATACTAAAAGTATGGGAAAAGGTATTTTTTTGAAAAACACTCGATTTTTCGCAATATATAGCATTAGAATATGGTCAGAGGAGATTAAAATGAAAAAGCTTTTTGCAGGTGTACCTATCTTGCTGTTTTTAATATTCAGTTTAACCGGATGCAATGCAGTCGGCGATAAAAGTAGCAGTTTATCTGTCATTTACGGAGCTACTGCAGTTCTCTCACTTTTTCTTTTAGTGGGTTGTATCTTCTCTGTGCGCAAAAAAAGATTTTGGTTTATCACGCTGTTTTCATCGGTGCTTGTAGTGAATATCGGCTACACATTTTTAGCATATTCCTCTTGCTTGGAAACGGCACTTTGGGCAAACCGAATTTCATATCTCGGCTCGGTATTTTTACCGTTTGCCATGCTGATGATAATTTTGAATGTAACTAATACACCGTATAAAAAGAGGTTGCCGTATTTTCTTTTCGGTGTCGCCGTTGTTGTGTTCCTTATTGCCGCAAGTCCCGGTATTTTACCAATCTATTACAAGGATGTATCCTTTGCAGTAGTTAACGGTGTTTCAACTCTCGTTAAGGTTTACGGACCTCTTCATCCCATATATCTTGTTTATCTGTTCGGTTATTTCTCCTCTATGGTGGCTGTTATTATCCGTGCGAAAGCCAAAAAGACTATTGCTTCAACAGCTCACGCCATCATAATTGCCATAGCAGTTTTCGTAAATATCGGTGTATGGCTTATAGAACAGCTTGTAGCTATTGACTTTGAGTTCCTTTCCATTTCGTATATCATCAGCGAATTATTCCTTTTGGGTGTTCACCTTGTTGTAATCGAAAACCAAAAGCTCAGAGAGATTGTTAAGCAGGTGGAATCGGCACAGGAATATACCGAGAAAGAAACACCTGCATCTGATAACATAACAGAAACACCCATTGAAAACGAAACCATTTCTCCCGAACGCATTGAAGCATATATGTCAGGGCTCAAACAGCTGACTCCAACAGAAAAAGCAATCTATGATGCATATATTGCCAGAGCCACTACCAAGGAGATTATGGCAAGTATGAATATAAAAGAGACCACCTTGAAATACCATAACCGTAACATTTACGGTAAGCTGGGTGTTTCCACCCGTAAGGAGCTTTTGGAAATACATAAAGCTATAAAATACGTAAAAGCAAAGCTTGATGAAATAGGTAACGGAGCTGACAAATAATATTACAAAAAACTCTCTCACCGCTTTAGTGAGAGAGTTTTTACATATCAGTAATTCTTTGACTTATGCAGTAAAGTTTTTTACATCAACAAACGGAAAGAAAGGCTGAATCGAGGCTTACACATCCTCAACGGTTAGTTTCCCCACTCTTACCGCAACTCTCGTTACACGGCTTTCTGTGGGCAGTAAACAGTTTGTCAGTCGCCAGTCGCCAGCCTCCAGTCCTCATAACAGATACATTATCTTTCTGTTTTTTATCATTAATACAACATATTAAGAAGAATAAAGTTATTGCCACAACGCCGGTGGCTGGCAGCCGGCAACCGGTAGCTAAAAACAGAACACCCGCTGATTTCTCAGCGAGTGCTCTGTTTTTATATTTGGAAAGAATTGAATTTGTTAGTCGTTTTCAACACGATACGTAAAATTCTTTCGGGATCGGATTAGGTTTGTTGAGCCTGCGCGTACAAAGGGCTGCACAGGCTCTTTTATTTAGTTGTTAGTTGTTTTACTCTCCCACAAACGTGATGGACTTGAAGGTGTAGCCTTTCCAAGTAGCTGTGCCTTCATCATTGAATGTCACATCATCCTTCTTATCTATGTTCAGCACCAAGTCAACCTTACCGGAATAGTTCTGCGAGTCTACATTGAAATGATCACTGCCATTGAAAGTGATGTCGCCCTCAGCGGTCAGCTCCAGCGGGAAGGGCGTAGGATTATTTTCGGGCCTGAATTGTACTCCTATCAACAATCCTCCATCTTCAATGGTTGTCACCTTCGGGAATTTGGCAGAGGACAAGGTCCAGGTACCACCAAACATCGCATGGGGGATCATCGTCAATTCGGGGAATTCTACCGATGTAAGTGCTGTATAGCCAAATGCCTGCATTCCAATTGTCTGTACCTTAGGGGCAGTGACAGAAGCCAGATTCGAGCATCCGTAGAACGCCAGAGCACCAATTTCTGTTACATCGGGGAGATCGACAGATGCCAGTTGGGTGACTTCTTCCATATATAAAATATTTCCGGCTTCATCATATATGAAGCCAGGGCCAAAAGCAACGCCGTCCCAGTTGGTAGTACCGGGAATCGTGGTCACGCCCCCCAGGGTGAGGTGGATGCTGCCGTCAGCAACGCCCTCGGTATCGCAGATGGCGCGGCGG
>JAZSCI010000244.1:0-3210 GCA_045602865.1 Acutalibacteraceae bacterium | reverse complement strand
GCTTCCTTTGTTTTCTTACTCATTATCACACACCTCCTTGTAGCCTGAGGATTGAAGTGTAAACATTTTACTGTATTCTCCATCCTTTTCCATAAGCTCTCTGTGGCTGCCCTGCTCAGTAAGGATGCCCTTGTTGAACACAAGAATGTTATCTGAACGGGTAGCACTTGATAAACGGTGAGAAATGTAAATTACAGTTTTGCCCTTTGTTCCTTCTATAAGTGCATCGTACATCTTGCTTTCTGCCACAGGGTCAAGAGCTGAGGAGGGCTCATCAAGAACAGCTATGGTGAAATCCCTTGCAAAAAGTCGTGATATTGTGAGCTTCTGGGTTTCTCCACCGGAGAGTAATATGCCATCGGGCTCGAATTCTCTTGTGAGAATAGAGTTTTCCTTGTGGGGGAGCTTGTCGACCTTCTCGCTTATTCCTGCCATTTTTAAGGCGTTTAATACTGTTTCTCTGTTTTCCTCGTTAACCTCTTCCGTGAGAACATTTTCGGCAACGGTCATAGCGAATACACGATAATCCTGGAAAACCGATGAAAAAAGCTTTCGGTAGCTGAGAAGGTCATATTCCCGGATATTTCTTCCGTTGTAAAGAATTTCACCTTCCGTAACATCGTAAAGTCTCATAAGGAGCTTTGAAAGAGTGGTTTTTCCCGCACCATTGTGACCTACTACGGCAATTGTCTGACCTTTTTCTATCTTGAAGGATACATTTTTGAGAATGTAGTCGGATTTCTCTGTGTATCTGAAGGAAACATTTCTGAATTCCAGGCTTTCGAATTCCCCGGGAATATGTTCACCGCCTTGTATGGCAGGCTCATAATCAAGAAATTCGCGAAGATTCTGCACCCAGAGACAATGCTTTTGCTGCATAGCAAAATAAAAGGCAAGGTGATTAAGCTTGTTACGGCAGGTCGTGATAGCAGATACAAGCACGGAAAATTCGGAAATTGCCATATTTTCTGCTACTATGAGTCTGTAGCAGCCGTATGTGAGACCGCCTGCAATAGGGATTATTTCTGCGAAGTAGTCGGAAAAGGTTTCAAGAAGAGCTATTTTCCAACCGTATTTTTTTATGACATCAATGTTCTGCTGTATGGCTTTACGGAAACGCTTGTCCATAACCTTGAAAATGCTTGTAGTTTTGATTTCCTTTGCAAAATCCTTGAGGAGAATTGTTCTGCGGATGTAATCCTTCTGTCTTTCGTAGGGAGTCATATCCTTTTCTTTTTCAAGCTCAAGATTATTCTTCTTTATTCTGAAGGCTACAACCACGAGAGGGCAGAGGATGAACACAAGAAGGAAGGGATCGACAGAGATAAGGTATGCTACCAGGAAAACAAAGCTTACAAGTGAGCCTAATGTCCAGGCAGAGCCTTCTATAATACGCTTGAAGCCGTTTTTGTTTATAACCCATGTGGCACGATTGTATTTGTCGAAGAAATCGGGGTTTTCGTAGCAGCCCAACTCAACCTCCTGAGCTTTTTTGAATATGAGAGAGTTGATATAGCTTTCGCATTTTATTTCGAATTTGATTCTTACAGTGTAAACATTTATGTATCCCAGTAAATCTACAAGAAGCTTACCTAACACAATAATACCCATTCTGATTGCGAATTCCTTGAAGCTTCCGTTTCCTTCGATAACTGATAAAGCGGTCTCAAGAAACATAACATTTACTACAACTGCGTAGTATACATTTTCCAATACATAGGAAAAATATATAATGAAAAGTGACAAAGGTGCACTTTTTATTGCACAACCCAGCATAAAGGCTGTGTTTTTTATAATATGAGCCTTTTGCTTTGTCTTTTCTGGTCCTTTTATTTTCATTCCGTAAAAGCTCTCCTTCCGGCGATATGTATGTAAATTGTACATAAATTTCAGTCTTATGTCAATTGTAAATACAAATGTATTATAATATAATCAGAAGCATATAAAGGCAATTTGCGCCGGTTGTGAGGCTCCTGATAAAGCGGGATGAAAAAATCACCAAAAACAGGGTGGATATATTATATAACTTTTTAGTGTGTTATAGTTGATTTTGGGCTGATTTTAGTGTAAAATGTATAAAAACACAGGTGAAAAAGCACCTTTTTAAAAATTTTTTTGGAGGATTTGTATGAATTATAAGCTTACGAAGAAGCAAGCAAAAGAAATGCTTGAGAACAAATTACTTCATTATTTCGGTATTTCAACCGAGAACGCTACCTATGAGCAGTATTATAAAGCGGTAAGTATGATAGTCCGTGATATGATGGCACAGGGTAGGGCAGAGCTTACAAGAGAGGCTGACAAGAATGGTATGAAGCGTGTCTGCTACCTTTCTATGGAATTTCTTATGGGGCGCTCTCTTAAAAATACTCTTTTCAATCTTAATCTTACCAAAACCTTTGCCGGTGTGCTTAAGGATTACGGTATTAAAATTGAAAATCTTTACGATTGTGAGCCGGATGCAGGTCTTGGTAATGGTGGCTTGGGCAGACTTGCTGCCTGCTATCTTGATGCACTTGCAACCCAGGGCTATCCTGCAAGAGGATACTCTATTCTTTATGAGTACGGTATTTTCAGACAGAAGCTTGTGGATGGCAGACAAACTGAGCTTCCTGATGATTGGCTTCCCGGTGGTGAGGTGTGGCTTGCACCTCGTGAGAGCAGCTCCGTGAATGTGTGCTTTGAGGGCACACTTCAGGAATCCTGGGATAACCAGTATCATCATGTGGAAATTGTCGACGGTAACGTTATTCAGGCTGTTCCTTATGATATGTTTGTAGCAGGTAAGGACGGCAAGGGAATAAGTGTTCTTCGCCTCTGGAAGGCTAAAGCACCCGAGTTTGATATGAAATCCTTCAATCAGGGTGACTTTATGCGTTCTATGGAGCGCCAGGCTATGGCAGAGGTTATCAGCAAGGTGCTTTATCCTATGGATAATCATCCCGAAGGTAAATCTCTCAGACTCCGTCAGCAGTATTTCCTTGTTTCCGCTTCAATTCAGGATATTGTAAGACATCATCTTCGTGAGTACGGAACAGTGGATAATCTTCCCGAGAAGCTTGCTATTCATATCAATGATACACATCCCACAATGGCTATTCCCGAGCTTATGAGAATTCTTCTTGATGAGTGCGGCTACGGCTGGGATGATGCATGGAGACTCGTTACCAATACAATGGCTTACACAAACCATACGGTAATGAGTGAGGC
>JAZSCI010000243.1:0-12468 GCA_045602865.1 Acutalibacteraceae bacterium | reverse complement strand
GGCGCTCAACAGGGTCCTCAAGTGTAATAACGTGCTTTGAAATATCCGAAACCTCGGAAAGTGTAGCATAAAGAGTAGTAGATTTACCGCTACCTGTAGGTCCTGTAACAAGAAGGAAGCCATAGGGCATAAAAATTGTCTTAAGGAAGCGGTCTGATTGCTCCTTGGAGAACTTGATATCCTTAAGCTGAACAGACTTTGCACCACGCTCAAGAAGACGCATAACGATCTTCTCGCCGTAAACAGAAGGAAGAACAGCAATACGAATATCGAAGGTTCTGTCATCAACCTTTACAGTTGTACGACCATCCTGGGGAATACGCCTTTCAGCAATATCCATACCACCGATAACCTTAACACGGGATGATACGGATGCATGGAGCTTGATGGGCTGCTGGAGAACCTCGTGAAGAACACCGTCAATACGAAGGCGGACTCTCATTGTTTTCTCAAGAGGCTCAATATGAATATCGGATGCGCCGGATTTTACTGCATTGGTAATAACCTGGTTTACAAGCTGTACTGCAGGCTTTTCATCTGCGGCAAGGTCATCCAGAGCCTCAAGATCATCATCAAGTACCTCATCCTCATCATAAGTATCAATGGTTGAAGCATTATTAACAATAGTGTCAATAGCAGCGGAAAGCTCTGTATCTGTTGCAATAAGAGGTACAATTTCCATACCGCCTGTCATAACCGAAAGGTTATCACGTGTAACAACATCATTAGGATTACGCATTACAACAAAGAGCTTCTTTTCATCCTGATAGAGAGGAAGAACGCCCTTTCTTGAAATATAATCAAGAGGAATAATGTTTGCAACTGTAAAGTTTATACCCACCTCTTCGATGGAAACAAACTTGCAGCCTGTTTTCTGCTCAATCGCACGGGCAACATCAGCCTCTGAACAGAAGCCCATATTAACCACTATATTACCGATAAGACCTTTTTCATTTTCCTGAATTTTAAGCGCCTCGAAAAGCTGTGCTTCGGTAATTGCGCCATTTTTTATAAGAAAGTAGCCCACAGAGCCGGGAACTACGGTATTGATATTAGCCAAAAGAAACTACTCCTTCAGAATGGATAAGGCACATTAAAATCAATTTTGTAATGTCTTTACCACTCATATTTCGTTAAAATACTTACTAATCCCAAAGGATCAGCACTTCAATCCCTCTCCCTACCGGTAAAGGGATGCTGATTACAATTATGATTCCGCTTTTTCAGTTACTGCTGCTTCAACATTGTCAACAACTGCAGAAACAACACCATCTGCGCCATCTCTTGAGAGAACGGCAAGTGTAAGAGTTACTGAATACAGTGCTGAATTTTCAGAGCTTCTCTTGAGAGAAACAGAATCAAAACGATGAATCTGCTCAAGATTTGAAATGTAATTCATATACTCATATATATTCTTGAATGAGCCTTCCACAGTCAAAGTAAATGTTGTTTCCTGTGTCTGTGCGGGCACCTGTACAACCTCAACTCCCGTAACATCAAGAGAGAAATTTTTGCAGGTCTTGATAACATTCTCCTGAAGAACATATACATCACCGAGATCATCGGGAAGAATACCCTCGTACATCTCGATCTGTTCTTCAATTTTCTCGTTCTGTGCTCTTATTTCCTCAAGGTAAGCAAGAGCCTTAACGTTTTCCTCATACGCAGCCCTTGTATCAACTATTTGCTGCTTTGTTTCTCCTATACCAATTATAAAGTAAGCAATACCTGCTACAACAAGAGCAATAACAAGAAACAGAAGTGTCGCTACAAAATAAGGAGAGTTCTTTATATCCTGAATATTAATTTGTTTATTCTTCATCTGACTCTCTCCCCTCTTACTCTGCTGCTACAGTAGTTTCTGTAGTTGCTGTTGAAGCTTCTGTTGTGGTAACGATAGCCTTACCGCCGGAGCAACTGATGTTTACAGTAAACTCTGCAACAGTTGAGCTACTATTGCTGCTTGCAAGATATGTAACGCAGGATACGGATGTAACTCCCTCTAATTCCTTTAAGCTTTCTTCAAATGCAACATATTCCTCGCGGCTTGTGGCTGTACCTGTGAGCACACAATTTCTTGATGTCTTCCAGTTTGTACATTCAATAGAATCAATACTTACACCGGGATGCTCAAGGTTTGAGAGTGTAGCTACGAAATTGTAAAGCTGGGGCTCCTCAACCTGAATTTCTTTGATTGTATTAATCTTACTCTGAAGCTCTGCATTCATTGTACGGTATTTTTCAAATTCCGAAACCTTCTGTGCATACTCATTATTGAGTATCTGGATTTCAGTAAGCTTCTTTTCAGCATAAAACTTAGTACCGAGAACAACCATAAGGAAGGCAAGAAGTACCAGTAAAACAACCAGTGCAAACACCTTTATTTTTTCAATTTTATTTTTGCTTAATAAGCGCTTCCTATACGACTCAGGAAGCAAACTAACCTTATACTTCACCCTTAGCCCTCCAATGCAACCTTTGCAAGACTTATACAGCCGGCAAATTTATCTGCTTTAAAAGTATCATCGGAATACTCTCCGTAATATGCAGGAATGGAAATCGGAATGTATGATTTTTCCGAAAGCTTCTCAAGTATATCCTGCTCCCTCTCAGTAGCCGCGGTAAAGTATATGGCATCAACCACTGCACCGCTCTGCATCTGGAAATAGCTTACAGAGGATGAAAGCTCCGAGTAAACAAGGTCCGCAATGGTATCAAGCTCAAAGGTAGTAAGCTCATCAGGCTTGTTGAAAGCCTTTTTTACCTCGACAATTGCACGATCGGGAATATTAATTGAACGAACCATCTTTATTTCCTTATCAGAAATAGCAACGAAGTCAAGAACATCATCGGTAAGACAAAGGAAACCAAAGGTCTTATTCTCCTCTGCCTCTTTGATAGCAACACGGCACCATGCAAGGAAGCCACTGTCTATATCAACGATTTCAAGCTTTGCGTTTTCAAAAACCTGAACGAGATTCTGAAGCATTGTATTTCTGGCACCGATAAGAAGTACATTGAGTGCAGGTTGGTCATCATCATCACTTGTTTCATCAATTACAACGAAATCAAGACCAAGCTCACTTACGGGAACAGGAATGAAATCCTGAGCCTGCATGGTGATAACACTTCTGAGTTTGTCTTCGGGCACCTTTGGGAAGGTGGCATAACGCATAATAACGTTCTCGTTATTTACACCTACAACGATGGGTGACATACGATTGAATTTACCCCTTGAGAAAACATCCTCAAGCACTGCGCTGAAGACTGCCTCATCAGCAATAATGCCGTTTGCAATTACATTTTCAGTCAAATCCTCATATCCGTATGCCGAAACTCTATATGAACCATCGGGCTCCTTAGTAAGCTCAACTGCTCTGATTTCGTGAGAGTTGTACTCTATACCGATAGCACTGTTTACTTTAGCCATTTAATATCAATCTCCCTTACAAAGAGGTTTATTTTTAAGCAGAGGCGGTAGTTGCCTGGAAGATGGGAAGGTAAAGAGCGATAATAAGGAAACCAACAAGACCTGCAAGAAGAACAAGCATAACCGGCTCAAGAACTGAACCTAAGTTCTTTGCAATAGTGTCAACGTCTTCCTCATAAAACTCGGCAACCTTGTCAAGCATGACCGGAAGTGTACCGGCCTCTTCACCAATAGCAATCATACCGATAAGCATTGGCGGGAAAAGCTTTGAATCATCAAGAGCCTGATGGATTGTACCACCGTTCTCAACCTCTTCGATAGCCTTAGTAACCGCATCGGAAACAAGCTTGGAGCCCGAAGTGGGACCGGCAGTTTCCATAGCATTAACTGCTGTAACACCACCTGCAATAAGTGTGGCAAAAATACGGCAGAAACGTGCAAAAATAGTTTTTGTAATAAGCTCACCTACGATGGGACACTGCATTTTGTGATTTTCCCAGAAATGCTGAACGGGTGGGGATTTAATAACCTTGATAAGAACAAATATAAGAAGAATAAGTCCCGGGAAAATTATGTAATATCTTGTACGAAGCTGGTCGGACAAGAAATATACAAACTCTGTAATAGGACTCAGATTCTCAACAGAAGCGGTCATACCCTTAAAGGTAGGAACCATAAAAATAAGCATTGCAAAGAAAACGATAATTGCAAAACCGCCAACCATCTTAGGATATGAGGTTGCTGATTTTATTGAGTCCTTGAGCTGTTTGTCCTTGTGAAGCTGATTGGACATAGCAAGCAGTGTTTTCTCAAGCATACCACCCATTTCACCGGCGGCAATCATAGAACAGAAAAGATCTGAGAAAACCGGACGCTGTGCAAGAAAAGCCTCGGAAAGAGCTGCACCGCCTTCAACCTCATCCGCAATTTCCTTAATAGATGCTGCGAGAGTGGGGTTTGTTGTCTGGGGTACGAGTGTCTGCATAGCCTGGGTTACAGGGATACCTGCACCAATCATAGCAGCCAGCTGACGGGCAAACATAGACATATCTGCAAGAGAAACCTTCTTGCCCTTTTTCTTTTTTGCTTTTGCATTTATTTCTTTAAGGTTTGTAACAACAACACCGGCTTCACGAAGCTTCTCATAAGCCTCTGAGGTGCTGTCAGCAACAACCTTACCGGTAATGGACTGACCTTGTCGGTTCAGTGCTTCATAGGTAAATTCCAAGAGTCTGCCTCCCTTTGAATTGCTTTTGTGTAGTTAATTTTAATACATCTGGAGCTGGCGAAGAACCTCTGTACGCTCAACACAGTTTTCGAGAACTGATTCTCTGGAAATCTTCTGCTCACGGAGTAATTTAATAAGAGCCTGGTCCATAGTCTGCATACCTTCCTTCTGGGCGGTCTGCATTGTACTGTAAATCTGGTGATCCTTACCCTCACGAATCATATTTCTGATAGCAGGAGTATCCACCATATACTCAATGGCAGCCACACGGCCACCGCCTATTCTCGGCATAAGCTGCTGAGAAATAACGGCACGGAGAGTATTTGAAAGCTGGCTTCGGATCTGATTTTGCTGTTCACTGGGGAATGAGTCAATAATACGGGCAATTGTGAGAGGCGCTGTCTGTGTATGAAGTGTGGACAGAACAAGGTGTCCTGTTTCAGCAGCGGTAAGTGCAATAGAGATACTTTCCGCATCACGCATCTCACCGATCATAATAACATCGGGGTCATGTCGGAGAACTGTACGAAGAGCATTGTTGAAGCTCAGTGTATCTCCGCCAAGCTCTCTTTGTCTTATGATAGAACGCTTGTGGGAATGTAAGAACTCAATAGGATCCTCAATTGTAACCATATTATACTCAAAATTCATATTCATATGGTTCATCATAGCTGCAAGAGTTGTGGACTTACCGCTACCCGTAGGTCCTGTTACAAGAATAAGACCACGGGGAAGGGTACAAAGTCTTCTTACATCAGCAGGCAAGCCTAATTTGTCAAGAGTGGGAATTTCAAAGGGAATTGCTCTGAAAACCGCAGCAAGAGTACCTCTCTGTACAATAACATTTCCTCTGAAACGTGCGCATTGAGGTACAGAGTGTGAAATATCAAGCTCAAGATTTTCACAGAGGTCGCGCTTATTCTTATCTGAGAGAACCTGCATAAGCATATTTTCCACATCGGCAGGACTCATCGGGGGGAAGTCCTGCTTAACGATGTCACCATCTATTCTTATACAAGGGGGCATACCAACAACAATATGAAGGTCAGAGCCCTTTTTCTCAACTGTAAGTCTGAGCAGCTGCTCAAGACTTACGGGATAATCACTGGGTTTATTTAAGAAATCCACAAAAATTCACTCCAATTGGTAAATAAAATCAGCTTATACGACTCCACATATCTGCGATAAGGTCGATGTTTTCGGGAGACTCAAGCACATAAAGAATATACTTAACACCTTCATCGGAAGGATCGATATCTCCGGAGATTTCAAAGGATGTAACAGAAATGGTAGGATTGTTGAGAAGCTTTACAACAAGCTCTTCCTTAGCAGCAAGTACATTAAGCTCAGCAGCATCTGTAATTGTTGCGATGGGATAATACATTGAACCCATATTGTTGTCAAGAGAAGCGATAACCTCTTTAACCTCCTCTACCTTGTTGGCAGAGCAGTAAACCATAATGGATTTTGTGTATTCAGGATAGGAGCCGAAATAGAACTCTACACCCTCCATATTCATAAAGCCAACCTTGCTCTGGAGCTCGGATGCTACGATATTCTTAAGCTCGTATGTAAAGAATGTCTTTGTGATATCGTTGTCAGCAGTATCATTTTCCTTGATTCTGTCAACTGCTTCCTGAACCTCGGTATCTGCACCGCGAAGCCATACGCGTTTCTCGTAAAGATCAAGACCGAGAACCTCAACCTCATAGCCGAAGGTATCGATAATTGACTTTGCAGAATCCTTGGTGATGTACTTAAGGTCAACCTTTACAAGTGAGGTCTCACCATCGGAGATAACAACCTCTGATTCTGTCTTGTCGTTCTTATCATTTTTGTCGTTCTTGTCGCCCTTATCGGTCTTGTCCTCTGTGTTCTTATCCTTGAAGTCAACAAGCTTTTTGATCTTGATGATATCATCATAAGCATCACCTGTTGCGTACACATACAGTGTCATGGGATGAGCCTGCATTGTGATACCTGAGTGAAGACCGAGAGAAGAAAGAAGGCTGCTGAATTCATCAGCGGTGATGTGCTTAAGCTCGATAGCTGAGAGATGTGTGCTTACACCTGCACTGCCGACTGTGATATTCTTCTTGTTGTCAAGAGTATTGATAAGCTCATTAACCTTAGCAAGCTCCATAGGATAACCGCTGATCCAGAACTCACGGAGATTGATGTCAACCTTAACCATCTTAACATTTACGCCGAGAGCAGAAAGCTGAGCAGTAAGTGTCTCTGTGGAGATGTAGTTGAGTGTGAATCTGGTAAGAGCCTGATTGTCGATGAAGTTTGTATTAAGAGTATCTGCTGTACCTACATAGATGATGTTGTCATTCTTTATGAAGGTCATATCAGCCATACGAAGAACATAGTCGATAGCTGTCAGCGGAGATACGTTATCAAGAGCAATCTGAGGAATAGTGGTTGTCTGGCCCTTGAAAACCATTGTGTAGCCTGTGTGAGCAACAATAGCCTCGAGAATACCGAGAAGATCCGCATCCTTGAAATTGATTGAAATTTTACTTGAGGAAACATATGTAGTAGTAGAGTCCTGCTCAACCGATGAAGCACCGGGAATAACAAGCTTCTGTCCCTCATAAAGCTCTGTAGATGCAGAAATGTCATTTACAGCCACGATGTCAGCAACCTTTGTACCGTGAGCAGCTGAAATTGATGCGAGAGTGTCACCTGACTTAACGATGTATGTAGCCATCGCCTCATCAGCGGCACTACCTGCAGCTGAAAGCGGCAGAATTGCCACAGACAGCATCACAAGTACAAGGGCAAAGATGCCGATTGACCTCATTTTGCTTTTTGTTGTTTTCATTGGAAAGTCCCCCTAAATTATATATATATGATATATTTAATAAAGTTAAGCCAAGTTAAGTTTCTTGGTAATCTCTCCGGCCTTGAAGATAACGTAAGAGTCGGCAATCTCAATAAGCTCCCAGCTTGATTCACCGATTGTTTCACCCTCACAAAGCACAAGAGTCTCGTTCTTGTCACCGATCTGTATAAGGGCAGTTTTCATACCGCTGTTGCCACCAACGGAGCCTTTGTAAGCAGCACTTGCAAGAATATCCTGTGAAAGCGGATCCTCCTTGATAAGCTCTACCACTTCCTTATCCTTGATGATATTGTTACCGGGAAGAAGCTGAACCTCGTTTGATGTCTGAGTAGTCGCCAAGGTATTCTCATCATCCTTGCCGGTGAGTATTCCGTCAGAAAATTCAACCACCAGGAATATTGCCACTATCAGCAACAAAAGTATTGCGGGAATAACAATTTTCATAAAAGGATTTTTTTCAAAAAAGCTCATCAGCTTTATGAACAGGTCATTCTTCGGTACACCTGCCACGGCTGCATCCTTCTTCTTTCCAAGCTTAGGTAATTCAAGTGCCATATATAAGCCTCCAAAACTATATTTTATAGACTAATTTTCTGTAATAGAATATTTCAGTAATTGGACACAATAATCCCATTAAATTAGACTACACCACATTCTTATGATACTACAAATCAATATAATAATCAATAGATTTTTCATTTTGTGTTTAAAAAAATACAAGCTTTTTTTTATGAATTATTTACAAAGACATCCTAAAAGCCAAAAGAAACCGTGCAGAGAAATTTTCAATTTTTTCTCTGCACGGATGCTTGTTATTTTATTATTCTTTGAAGAAAAAATACGGACATTATTTGCTTCTTCTCTTATGATGACTGCTGCTACGGCTGTTTCCGTAGTAGTAGGATGTGCCGTAGTATCCGCCGTAGCGATTTGAGAAGTAGCCACCCTTTTTGTCGGAAGAGAATCTGCCTGAGCCTGCACGGTTGTAGATACATCCGATAGGCTCTGCCTTTGCATTAGCAATATCACTGAGCGCATACTCAATCTGCATAAGTGAAACCTTATCCTCAGCTGCAACGAAGATGATAGCATCGGTGTAGTTAGCAACGATAGCAGCATCGGCAACAACGCCTGCGGGAGGACAGTCAACAATTACGTAATCGAAGTTCTTCTTTGCTTCGGCGATAATATCAGCCATAGCATCGGAAGCAAGAGTCTCAGAGGGCTCTGAAACGGAATTGGAGCAAACAAGAAGGTAAAGGTTAAGCTTGTCAACAAACTTAACAGACTCCTCGAAAGTCTTGTTACCCTTAACGATATCATAAACACCCTTCTGTCCCTCAATCTGGATGCCGAGAGTCTTACATACAGCAGGCTTTCTGAGGTCAGCATCAATAAGGAGAACAGACTTGCCGCCCTTTGCAAGAGAGAGAGCTGTGTTAACAGAACAGGTTGTTTTGCCCTCAGATTCTGTGGAGCTTGTTATTGCAAAAACAGAGTAGCCCTTTTTGAGCTTTGTTGTTTCAAGCTTTGTTCTTATAAGCTTGAAGGTTTCAATGAAGGGAAGACCTACTGCCTTATCGGTAATAAGGAGAGGATCCTTCTCTCTGCTTTTCTTTCTCTTGATATCAGAAACAGTTGCAAGAATATCAATATTCTTGAAATTCTTCTTGAAGTCCTCTGCAGTAAGGAGTTTATTCTTGATTTTAGCAAGAACAAGAATAACAAGAACAGCAAGTGCAGCACCGAAAAGGAAGCCAAAAGCGGTGTAGATAAGTGTAGAAGAGTCAGAAATAAGCTCACTCTCTGTAGCATTATCTGCAACACTGATATTGGCAGTCTGGAAAATATCCTTTGTAAATTCGGGATATACACTCTGAATGGCTGTGGAAACGGCATAAGCCATATCCTTATCGCCGGATCTTACGGAAATTTTAATGAGAGTGGTATCAGTGAAAACCTCAACACTCATCATAGCACTGAGAGTATCGGTAGAAATCTCTTTTCCGGTAGTGGATTCAACGATTTTCTGAACCTCCTCAACAAAGTCGTTACCCTCCTGAACGAGAGTTTTGAAGTTGTTGGCAAGAGTTGCAGATGCCTGAGCATCGGAAGCAGTGGTATATGTACCCGCAGTACCTACAATATCCTTGTCCTTATTGGAGATATTGAAAATGATGCTTGACTTGTAGGACTCTGTGTATGTAGCCTTTGCAACTACAAAGCCCGTAACGGAAAATGCAAGTGCAAAAGCAACAATAAGCCACCATTTATCAATAAGCTGGCGGATAATTTTGAGAATAGGTTCAATACCTCTCTCTTCTTCGACTAATTGTTTCTTTTCTTGGTAAGCCATCTGGACATACTCCTTTATTTTATTATCTTGTGTATTTTATCACAAATTTCAGCTATCTACAATACCTTTTGCTTATTTTTTTAAAATCCCATATTTTTCATAAAAAGCCTATGGTCGGATCGACTGTTTTCGTCAATAGCATTAATTGTTTCGGCCTCGCCCGCAAATTTGCGGGGTGAAATAACCCCAACGGCAATTCTTACAAGCCAGAAAAGCGGAAGAAGGACAGGGAGCTTTTTCAGAATCGGATATCTGTTTTTCATAGTGTCAAGCTTCGGGAAAAGTCTGTGTATAAAGTAAGCGGATTTTTTCTCCGAATACTCTCCCCTCTCGATTCCGCTGAAATATCCGTTTGTTTCGTTGCCGAATACTCCGCTGAGAAGTATAAATTCACCCATTTTCTCAATAAGCATATCTGCCTCACCTTCACCGAACCACCAATCACACAGACTGTCAAGGCGCTTGGCAAAGAGAGTAAGTCCGATTTCTTCAAGTCCCTTGGCAAGAAGCTCCTTGTCACAAAGAGGCAGAAGCGCTTTGTTAAGACAGTAATGGTCCACAACATTTTTTATGCCTGTTCCTGCGGTTTCAAAATGATGAGCTGTATGAGAGAGTATATACACATAGAAATCCTCATTTGTCATACTCACCTCGCAGCCATCAGCACGGACCATTCTGTCAAAGGCGCCTTTATAGTATTCGTAGCCTTTATCGTAATCGTATTTTATTTCCTTATGGAGCTCCACTATAAGGAAGGGCTTCTTTGTAAAGGCTAAATCCTTGTCACCCTCAATTGTGGACTCGGTATAACCTCGGGAGAGCATAATCTCCGAGGCGCGGGAGTGCATTTCCTTCTCCACACACACATCCATATCAAGCATAAAACGGACTTCGGGCTTTGGATAGAATTGTGATATTTTGTAGCCCTTCAGGAAGCAGTGGCGTATTCCTGCATCGGAAAATTCAGCAGAAAGCTCTGCCCTTTCCTTCTCCTGAGCATTATAACGGGAAATAGTTTTGAAAAGCTCGCCCTTAAAAAGCTGCTCTATCTCTTTAGGTGCCCTATGACTTGAAACAACCGACTCGGCAATAAGCGGCACAAGCCTGTGATTCTGAGCCAGGGAATATAGCTTCTTGAAATCCGTATCCTCGGGGAAAACAAATTCTTCCTCTGTAAGGAAGCCTCTTACGGCTTTTATTAATATTTCTCCCGTGCGGTAAAAATCCTGCGGTAAACTCTTATTTTCCATAAATAATCCTATGACCAAGGTGCCTGAGTCTGCGCACAGGATACCTTGTCCTTGCATTTTTCACAAATTTATTCTTATATTTCAGGTACTCCGTATCAGTAGATACATCAACCTCTTTGCCATCTATAATAAACGCCTTTGCAACGGCGATTATATTCTTATCATAAATATTGCCCTCAAGGAGAAATTGATTATCTCCGGACATAATATATTCTCCGTCAGCCTTTTTTTCTATTATTCTGTGAAGGACAAGCTGACCGTTGTCCCTCTGATAAAGAGGTACATCCCCTACCTCTAAGGGTAAATCGCATTTTTTCAATATTATATAGTCCCGGTTTTCAACCAGTAGCGGAAGCATACTTACTCCTGCAACAGGAATTGTGAAATCCTTGTCTTTCTCAAAAGACGCTTCCATAAAGGGAAGAAAATCCGATAATTTGTATTGTTTCATATATTTAATTGCCTCCCCTTGTTAGTTTTCAGAAAAAGTAAATTCAGACCAAAATGTCCATTCAACAACACAAGCCGGGTTGCCCCGGCTTGCTGGATTTTGATTTGAGGTTATGTCCCCCGTACTATCCTGCTATACAGGATAATATTGGATTCAAATGACTAAATCAGCGTGGAATTAATACCAGCCGTTATCAATGTCACCTGTATTCCAAGATACGGTGCATACATCCTCGAGCTCGAGTTCCATGATTTCGAGCTCAGGTGTTGTGTATTTTTCCATTGTAAAAATACTCCTTTCAATTCTCTAAATAATTGAATTACTGAAAAAAACTGTCAAATGGGATTTCGATATCACCGCCGGCAGCCGATGTAGTTGTCGGGAGAGCAATTGTTGTACCCTCGCCAACGGTGGTATTAACAACCGCAGAGGTTGTCAGAGTGTCTGAAAATGACAACTCAATAATCTCAAGACTGCATTTTTCGTAAGACTCTGAAATCATGTTAATTAAGCAATAGCGGTCATGCCGTTTGCAAGAGCTGCATCATAAACTGTGTTAGCATCAACTACCTGCCAGTTTGAGTAGTAAACTGTGCCGTTTACTGTCATAGCCATTCTGATCTCGATGATCTCAGAAAGACCGGCTTCATCAATACCTGTAAGAGCTGCACGGAATTTGAATCCGCCTGTACCGTTCACGTTGTCATCGGGATAGATACAAGTTGTTGTAGCCTCTTCAACAACACCGTTGATACGATACTGAGCCTTAACAGCTGTAACCTCGTTAGAAACGATACCATCCCATGTAAGTCCGCCTGCGCAAAGAGCCTCGAAAGCAGCCTCTTTTACAGTACCTGTACATGCAAGGTCAACCTTTGTAGAATCATCTGCGTTGGGACGCA
>JAZSCI010000242.1:0-4333 GCA_045602865.1 Acutalibacteraceae bacterium | reverse complement strand
GTGCCTTTGCACACCTTCGACGCTAAAACTGCGTTACTGTCGCAATCTCATAAATTTTGAGCTTATGTATCACACCATTAACTTGTTTTAGCTTACTCGGAGAGCCTTTGCACACCTGAATATAGGCAGAAAAAAGGACTGTAAAAACTTTCGTTTTTACAGTCCTTTATGCATCTGATTTATCTGTTAAGAATAAGCTTTGTAAGCTCAACAGGTTCAACAATCTTGCCATCCTTGTAAACTCTCATATTACCGGAAGCAATTTCATCAATGAGAATAACCTCATCATTGTTGTAGCCGAACTCAAACTTGATATCCCAAAGGTCAAGACCGATAGTCTTAAGGTCATCAGCAACAACCTTTGTGATTTTGAGTGTCTGCTCCTTCATGCTCTCGAACATCTCGGGAGACATAACGCCGAGTGCTGCAAGACCTTCGCTTGTAACGAGGGGATCGCCCTTCGCATCATTCTTGAATGTGCACTCAACATAACCGCCGGGGAGAACAGTGCCATCCTCAATGTACTCGCCGTATCTGCGAATGAAGCTGCCTGTTGCAACAAGACGGCAGATAACCTCAAGTCCGTGGCCGAAAACCTTACCGGGTAAAACTTCCATTGTAGCATTGTCAATGTCAGCGCCTACATAGTGTGTCTTTACACCTGCATTCTTAAGCATTTCAAAGTAGTATACAGAAGTCTGGAGATTAGCCTTACCGATACCTTCAATTGTGAGACCTACTGTATTCTCACCGGGATCGAAAACACCGTCTTTGCCTGTGCAATCATCCTTGAACTTGAGCATTACGTTACCGTTGTCAAGCTCGTAAACGTCTTTTGTTTTACCTGTGTAAACCTTTTTCATAACATATCTCTCCTTGCTTTATGTTTTATGATTAAAAGCAATCATTTTTACATATAGAATTTTAATGCTATCGGATAGGAATGTCAAGTGAATGAACTGATTTTTTTTATCTGTGAACAATGTTCTATTAATATGTAAAAAATTTTCTTGCAAAGAATAGCTTTTTTGTCCGTTTTGTGTATTGGAACAGCAAGTGTTTCAGCTATATATTGCCGGAAAATACCGCCTGTAAATCTGATTCGGTTTGCTATAGCTAATCAATAAGGAGGGGAGTCTGTTCGGTTGGGATAAGCATTCCCTGTTTTCAAGGTTGAAAGTTACGGAAAAGGTACGTTGTTAAAAAAATAACCAATTTCCACCTATACTTTTTGGTAGTTGTGATACTTTACAAAAAAAACAAGTATGATATAATAAAACTGTAAAAAAGTAACATAGAGTTATTTTAAGGAGAGGATTATTGTGAAACGAATATTGAGTGTTACGTTAGCAATTATAGTGGCGCTGAGTGTCGTTCTTGTTGTTCCTGTTGGTGTTACAGCTCATGCAACAGAAAATGATAATCTGTATTTTAAGCTTAACAGCGATGGGAATAGCTACTACATTTATGATTGTGCCACTGCAGCTGCAGGGGAAATCATAATTCCCGAAACTTATAATGATTTGCCTGTTACAGCCGTAGGAGCCAATGCCTTCTACAACTGTAAGTCAATCACATCTGTGGTTATTCCTGAGGGTGTGACCTCTATCGGCAAGGCTGCATTCAAAGCATGTACAGCCCTCACAGCAATAGATATCCCATCTACAGTTGCAGAGGTTGGCAGTGAGGCTTTCTATCAGTCATCCAAGCTGAAAAGAATCAACATTTCCGATATCGATTCCTGGTGCGGAATTGCATTTGCCAACTATGATTCCAATCCCTTGTATTATTCCGGTTCATTGTATGTGGATGGCGAGTGTGTAAACGAGCTTGTGATACCCGAATCTGTTACAAGCATCGGTGGTTATGCATTCTACAACCTTGTTGGTATGACATCTGTAGAGCTTCCTGAGTCTCTTGAGGCTCTTGGTAAATATGCTTTCCGTGGATGTAAGGGCTTGACAAGTGTGGATGTTCCTGATAGCACTACCGAAATCGGAAACTATGCTTTTGGATACTGTAGCAATCTTTCCGAGGTTACTCTTCCTGATGAGGGTATCGAAGTAGGCGTAAACGTTTTTGTAAGTACACCTATAATTGATGATCAGAACAATTGGGTGGACGGAGCCCTTTACGTTGATGATTACCTCATTACAGTAGAAAAAACTGCAGTAGGCGATTATCGCATAAAGGATGATACAGTTTCCTTGGCTGATGGCTCTATGGCAGGATGCTCTTCCATAACTGGTGTGGGAATTCCCAAGGAAGTTAATTCTATCGGCGGAAATGCATTCAAAAACTGCTCCTCTCTCGATTATATTTTCTATGGCGGTACGGAGGAAGAGTGGGAGAATGTTAGTAAGGATGCTTCCAAGTTTACCGGTTACGACATTCATTTCGGTGCATTGTCCCACGAAGGTGAGTGGGAGATTATTGCTGAGCCCACATGTACTCAGGCAGGCGCAAGAATTAAGCATTGTGACCATTGCGGAATAGTGATAGCAGAGGAAGAAATTCCTGCTTTGGGACATACGGCATCCGATTATATAATTGATGAGAATGCGACATGTACTGAAAACGGTACTTGTCATATTGAATGTACAGTATGTGGTGAGATTATTTCTATAGAAGATGTTCTCGCAACATTCCATAATCCCTCTGATTGGATAATCGATAGCGAAGCAACCTGTACAGAAAGCGGTTCCCGCCATATTGAGTGTACAGAATGTGGTGATGTTCTTGAGACAGAAGAGATTCTTCCTGAAGGACACACAGAGTCCGGTTGGATAACCGATAAGAACGCAAATTGTACTGAAAATGGCTTACGCCATACCGAATGTACAGTATGCGGCGAAACAATTGAAACAAAAGAAATTCCTGCAAAAGGACATACAGAGTCAGGTTGGATTCCCGGTGTAAGTGCAACATGTACCGAAAACGGTACTCGCTACAAAAGATGTACAGTATGCGAAGTAACCCTTAAAACCGAGGAAGTTCCCGCAACAGGACACGTTGCTTCCGAATGGTTGATGGTCAGCGATGCTGATTGTACCGCAAACGGAGCTCTTCATATTGAGTGTACGGTATGTGGTGATGTTCTTGAAACAGAAGAGATTCCCGCAAAAGGACATACAGCGTCTGACTGGATTATTGACCGGAATGCTACTTGCTCTGAAAACGGTTCCCGCCATACTGAGTGTACAGTATGTGGTGAAGTTCTTACTACTGCGGTAATTCTTCCTACCGGGCATATTGAGTCTGAATGGATTATTGATCTGTCCACAGATACTAAGATTGAAAAACACACAGAGTGTACTGTATGCGGTAAAGTAATCAACACATACGAGGAAACACTTAAGATCGAAAAATGTAAGGCTCCCACACTCAAGGCAATTGAGAACGTTTCCGATGGCGTGAAGATTACTTGGGCTGAGGATGAAAACGCTGATTATTACAGAGTTTACCGCAAGAGTACAAAGGGTGGCTGGAAAGCAATTGGCGATACAGAGGCTTCTTACTATGTTGACTCTGATGTTAAATCGGGCAGTATGTATAGTTACACTGTTAAGGCGGTTAATGCCGGCGGAATATCTGCTCACAATGTTATCGGCTTGAAGATCAAGTATCTTGCGCAGCCTGAAATTAAATCAGCAGAACAGAAGCACCATAAAACAAAGCTTCACTGGTCCAAGGTAAGCGGAGCTACCGAGTATATTGTTTACAAGCTCAATTCTGACGGTGAGTGGACAGTTATCGGTAAAACAAAGAAGACTGATTTCGAGGACAAGAAAGCAAGACTCGGAGAAGAAAATGTATATTCGGTCCGCGCATGCAACAAGCAATATAAGTCAAGTATGAATGAAGAAGGCTTTGCTACAGGTAAGACCATAACAGCAGAAATCAAAGGTATTCGTTATAGCAGACATGGTGCAGAGATTCTCTGGAGAAAGGTTGCCGGTGCAAATGGCTATATCATCTATCGTGTTGACAGGAATGGCGAAAAGAAGGAAATTGCCAATGTGAATCGCAATAAAACTTCTTACAAGGATAATAAGGCGAAAAACAACAGATACGACTATGTTGTTGTAGCTTACTGATACGGTAGTCCTATAAGCAATAATTAAATAAAACTGATCCCCTTCGATATCGTTTGATTTCGGAGGGGATTCTTTATGCTTTGAATTATTTTTCTTTGTGTTTTTTGGTGCTGAATGTAAAAAATACACAACGAACAAATGTTCTTTTTGTTGGTTTTTTCCATTGTTACCGAAAGATAAATTTGATATAATACTCTTTGGAAATTAGTTGCTCATTGAGTATATAATGACTGTAG
>JAZSCI010000241.1:0-5279 GCA_045602865.1 Acutalibacteraceae bacterium | reverse complement strand
TACGATTGTTCTATCAAAGTGAATTGCAAACCGCACCTGCGGAACCTCTTCCCTATTCCTTCTTACTTCTTACTTCGCCAAAGGCGTTGTGCCCGTTCCCTACGATTGTTCTATCAAAGTGAATTGCAAACCGCACCTGCGGAACCTCTTCCCTATTCCTTCTTACTTCTTACTTCGCCGAAGGCGCCCTGCCCGTTCCCTTTAGGGAAAATTTTGGGTTTTTAGGGAAAAGAGGAATGTGCCTTCCAAATCAATTGATTTTTTAAAATTGAGCCTATATAATGAAATCAAAATTAAAAACAGGTGGTGTTTAACAGTGAAAGATAAATTGTTAAAGAAACTGGAAGGCTGGAGGAAGCTTATTTCCCCTGAAGAGGGCGGGGTAAGTATTGGAAAAAGACTCTGGATTATTGCAAAAACACTCCTCACCTATATCAATAATATGTCTGTAAGCACAAAGATGAACGGACTTATGGGATGCTTTACCATTGCCTTTGTTTTCCTTTTTGTGTGCCTTGTTTTTGTGAATAACAATAATAAGGAGGCAATGAGTGAACGTATGGAGTGCATTGCTGAGCAAAAGCGCCTTTCAGGCTTTACTGTTGTGGATTGCAACGATAAGCCCATTTTCAAGAACGGATATTCCGAGAATGTAATAAGGCGACAGGCAATCTATCATATTGTGGGTGATGACATCCGCGGTAAGGGAGAAAACGGTACTACATACAATGTGCCTAATTCACTTATTGTAGGAAAGAGAGATGCCTTTGAGCAGTATTGCAAGAGAGACAGAAACACAGGCTGGTATTTCCCGGAATCAAAGGTCGAGCTTACAATTGATATTGACCTTCAGGAAGTGGCATATACAATGATGACTGATAAGGGCTACAACGGAAGTGTGGTAGTTATTGATTACAGCACAGGCGAAATCAAGGCTATGGTGTCTACACCCTCCGTAGATCCGAAGAATATACAGGTGTATAACGATGACCGCTTCTTAAACAAGGCTACAAGCACTTATGATCCGGGCTCTGTTTTTAAGGTTGTTACTGTCGCTGCAGTTGTGGATAAGTACAAGGATGCAAAGTATTTTGTTTTTAACTGTGATGACGGCAAATCAAAGGATGTTATCTGCTACGGCAAAGAGGCTCACGGTAAGCAGGAGCTTAATAATCTGCTTCTTTTCTCGTGTAACTGCGGTATTGCCGCCTGCGGTGAGGAATACCTCAAGGATCCCGAGGAGCTTGATGCAATGGCAGAGAAGCTGGGGCTTCTCGATGAAGATATCATAGTAGATATGAAGAGCACAGCAGGACAGATTAACGCGGCACAGAATTTCCGCTGGACCGCAAACGGTCAGGGACAGACTCGCGTTTCTCCCGTGGCTATGTGCAACGTGTATGCAATTATTGCAAATGATGGCGTTAAAAAGCCCATTTATATTGAAAAAGCAACAAAGAAAAGGGAAGATTTCCCCAAGGATGAAAAGGTGATGAAGCAGGAAACTGCAGAGTTTATCAGAAGCTCTCTTGAAGGCAAGATGGAGGGCGCGGTATATGAAGGCTTCGGTAAGACAGGTACTGCTGAAAATGCAGGTAAGGATCATTCCTGGTTTATATGCGGTATTACCGAGGAGAATGCTCCCACCTACGCAGTATGTACCTTCATCCGTAACGGCGGAAGCTCAAAGTATGCCAGGGATTTCACACTTGAATTCCTGGCGGAAATAAAAAATTCCTGAGGAGGCAGAATAAATGGTAGGATTAAGCTTTATACAAGATTCTATTCTTGTACTTTTCATAGTCTCATCCTTTCTTCTTGCGAGGAAAAGCCGCGGACTCCGCTTCGGAGTCAATGTCTACAGAAAGGACTACACAGGCACTAAGCTTATAAACGATGGTCGTGACGGTATACAGACATTATTCGGTAAGAACAAGGACTGTGATGTAAGACTTGCCAATGTTGGTGGTGTTCACAACTACCATTTTGTGGCTTTCTACAATGCAAAAAAGAAAATCATTGAAAAGAGACTGCTTGGTGAAAACCGCTTTATTTCTACGGGGGAAAACAGCTTCCGTTTCAGCGGTGATGAAACCGAGTACATTCTCGAAAAGAGAGATCCCATGTACTGCTTTGCAGGTGGCTTCTTTACAACTGTATTTGCTGTGCTTTTCATTATGTCACAGGCTTACAGAGCATACCTTCTTCACGACACAGAGAGGGTTTTAATCCCCTTTGTTCTGCTTATTGCCTTCTGTATCGGTGCAACCTTCCTCAGAAGCGATAAGCAGCCCATTATTGAATGCTCTATGGCAGTGCTCCTTACCTTTTATTTTGAGTCTATGACATATACAGGTCTTGGTACTATGGGTGAAATCACAAGCCTTAAGGATGTACTTGGTCTGGTGCAGGATTACCGAGAAATTGTAGGTATTCTTATATATTTAGGTATGTTCATTCTTATAAGAATGTCCTTCAAGAACGAGGGACTTGATCCCAATTATCAAAGCCTCATAAGATTTATTGCAGTTTGCTTTGTATTTATCTTTATCGGAGTTCATCTTATTTTCGGTGAAACAAAAGATGAATCAGATACTATGCTCAATGCAGTAATAGGCGGTATTAAATTCCAGCCTGCGGAAATAGTGAAATTATTCCTGATAATTGCTATTGCAGAGCCTCTCACCAAAACACGGGTGTCCTCAAGTAATATTGCAATGCTTCTCGGAATTTCAAAGAAGGAAAAGCTTACATATTGGATAGAGAAAATAAAGCCGTATTTCTTTTCTATGATTCTTCCCGGAATTGTAGCCGTATACGGTATGGTTATTAATGATATAGGCTTCCTTTTGCAGGTTCTGGTTATTGTAGGTGTTGCTACGATAATTCAGGAAAACAAGCTGAGATATCTGCTCATTTATGCTTTTGCAGGAATCTTCGGTGTCAAGCTTATTCTCCAAAAGAGCGTAACCGCTTCCGGCCGTGTAGGCTCATGGATGGGTGTTCCGGATTTGTATGCGCGACTTAATTCAGGCGACAGATTACTTTCAATTCTCAAGGATGTGGATTTCTTTGAGGCATTTTCAGGTCAGGCCATTTTCTCCGACAAGGGTGATGCAGGCTGGCAGGTGTTTAACGCGGCTACTGCAGCCTTTGAAAATGCAGGTCTTTTCGGAAACCCTGACTATAACTATCTTACAGATAATATGAGTGATGAGGCGGTGAGCCTTATGACAAATGACTCGGTTATGTCTGCTGTTGCACAGACACACGGAACAGTAATGCTTTTCCTTGTTGTGGCTGTATTTGTAGTTGTTATGTATGCGGCTTTTGCATCCGTAAACCAGAAAACAATTTATCAGCGTAAGTTAGCTTGCATCGGCAGTGCCGTGCTCACAGTAGCCGCACTTTGCAATATCGGCGGAAGCATGGGCGTTTTACCCTTCACAGGCGTTGTTCTGGGTGCAGTTTCATCCGGCTTGTCCTCAGGCATAGCCTACGGCGGAATTTTTGCCCTCCTTTCTGCATCGGGACTCAGTAAGGCACATCTTCAGGATATGAGAAAGCATGTTAATGTTGATGATGTGGTAACTGTTATAAAAGAGGATTCAATAAGCTTACGCGAAAAGATTAAGGAAATAGCAAGTATCCTTGGTAACGCTATGAAAAGTAATGCAAGGATTCTGGCAGAGGGTATCCTTGGCGAGGATTTTCTGGAGAAATTCTCTGAGAAAGTTGACAAGGTGAAGAGCGATGCAACAGACATCCGCGACACTACTGAAAAAGGAATAACAGATAAGATTGCCGAGCTTGAGGAAATCAAGGGCAGACATTCTGTTAAGAGATTTTTCCGCGATGTACAGAACGAGATTAACAAGGCAGTCAAGGGTACTGATGAGGAAGCTCATACTGCCTTTGATACAGATGAGGAGTCTTACGAGGTGAACGAGGCTGCGGAGGATGAGTACGAAGATGTTGCCCATACCGAAGAGCCTGATGAAGTGACCGAGGGCGCCGAGTCTGAATTTGAGGGTGCAGAGGACACACAAGAAGCTTACGAAGAGCCTTCTGCAGAATCTGATGAAGCTGCAGTAGAATCCCTTGAAGAAGAGCCTCAGGAAGAATCTCTTCAGGATGAAGAAGCTCAACCTGAAGAGCTTCAACAGACCGAGAAGGACAAGGAAGAGGAGCTTCCCGGTAACACAAATCCCTATAATCCCGGGGGCACAAGGGTTTACAAAAGTTAATACACAGAGTGGGGGTAACCCTCCCACTCCCCGATAGTCGGAGTTTTTCTTCCGGGGAATGATAAAATTCCCGTAAAAACAAAGGAAAAACGCTCCGACTATTGACCGTTGATTTTAAATAAGTTAAAATTAATATGTGGGAGTTTAATTAAAAATGCTCCCGCAAGGGTGAATAAAGAAAAGGGATGGAGCGCTAATGAAAGGTAAGAAGTTAATATTTATCCTTACGGAATGTATTGCGGACAGTTATGACGATGTAATGGCCTTTCTTGAAAAGGAAGATGAGTTTAAAAATGCCGTATTTGCATTTTTTCCTTACTCGGAGCTTGCCGCAAAGGTTGCAGGCTGTGGCGCACAATACGAAGAAGTCTGTGAGAAAATCAAGGAAAAGAACTATGCCTATACCGTAATCCCCGATTGCTACAGTATGGAGCAGTTTTTCTGTCTTTATCCCCATGTGCCCGTATATATTGCACCGATAAAGAGTTGGAATATTATATATGCTGCAAAAGTTATAAACGGTGAAGATTACGAAAAAAACGGAAGTACAAAAAGGCTTTATTTTTACGATCTTGATGATGGAAAATTCGAAGATATGAGCGTATATTTAAGTACAAGTTTATGGGAGAAATCATTAGCGAAAACAGCCAAAAAATTTGAGGTGTCCTATAATGTTGGTGAAAAATGTCATTTCACCATAGATAACACGACATATTATGAAGTTATTAAGGATGTAAATAATCAAGAAGAGTGTCAGTCCGGCAAGGAGGGATATACCTTTGTTTGTGAAAGCAACAAAAATCTTCGGATAAAATTATGGCACCTTAAAGAGGAAATAAACGCAAGAGATGGTATAGCACAGACAGAACGAGATATTGAAAAAATCCGCGTTATATTGAATTTGCCCTTAAACCCAAAAATTGCTATGCCGCTTGCTTTTGTTGAAAATGATCAGAATGAAAAAATGGGTTATGTGATGTTTGATTTCCAGGGATGTAGCAGAAAAGTTATTCCCGGTCAAGGAAAAAAAGA
>JAZSCI010000240.1:0-3874 GCA_045602865.1 Acutalibacteraceae bacterium | reverse complement strand
AAATTTCATAGGGAAGGTCATAAACCTCACCGGTACATTCGAGGGTTTCAGCATCGAATACGACAATACAGGGATATCCCTCATCGGGACCTTCAACGGAAGCATAGATTTTGCCGTCATACCAGCTTATTCCGCCGATATGGTCATTTCTTCTGTCCTTGCACTTATCGGGAAGAGGATTCATCGCGACAGTTACAAGCTCCATTTCTTCTACGGTAAACTTTGCCAGGAAGGTAAGACCGATACCTGCTATGGCACCGCTTGTATAGTAGTATTCTCCGTCTGTGGTAATACCCTGCCCCATCATAAGAGCCTGCTCAAGCACAAAGGTGTCCTTTGAGATAAGCTCTGCCGAATCGGAGCTGACTGCTATGGGACTTGTAATAATCGTCAGAATAAGAATGGGAAGAACAATAAGATTTCTGAGTTTAAGTAAGATTGACATAGTGCTTCTCCTTTTACATCTTTTCTAATAACGGAATACCGTATACCCTTACAGGATAATCAAAAAATACTGTATATCATAATTCACCTTATATTTTTTAATAGTGTATCATAAAAATATTTATTTTTCTATTGTTATTTTGACTAAGCAAAAGGCTTTCATTTTGATACTTTTTCCAAAGTTTACTTATTGTTGTTTTTTCTTGTTGTTTTTGCAGGTTTAAGGTGGTAGAATAAAGTGTATTTTTATGTTTGGAGGTAACCAACAGATACTATGAGTAACAAATATGATGTTATAGTTATCGGTGCAGGTAACGGCGGTCTCGGTGCAGCTGTAACCTGTGCAAAGGCAGGTCTTAAGACTCTTCTTCTTGAAAAACACAATCTTCCCGGCGGCTCCGCTTCTTCATTTGTCAGAGGAAGATTTGAATTTGAGCCCTCTCTTCATGAGCTTGCAGGTGTCGGCAACCCCGAGGATCCCGGTGCAATTGACCAGATGTTCCGTCGCTTCGGTGCGGATGTTGACTGGATAAGACATGCATCGACCTTCAGACTTGTTGTTCCCGCAAAGGAGGGTGACAAGGATACATTTATAAGCGAAAACGGTGTTGAGGTTACTGTTGATGCAAGAATGCCCGCAGGCTTCGAGCCCTTTGCAAAAAAGCTGGAGGAGCTTGTTCCCGGCTCTTATGACAGCTGTATGGCTGCATTTGACCTTGCCACAAGAATGTACAGTGCTCTTGATAAGCTTGAAAAGCCTCTTGAAATCCCCTCAATCTTAAAGGATGTTCCCGATTTTATGAGAATTACGGGACACACTATCAACGAAGTTCTCGATGCTCTCGGTATGCCTAAAAAGGCACAGGATATTTTCAATACATATTGGTGCTATATGGGTGTTCCCGGTTCAATTTTCGATTATCTCTACTATTCACTTGTTCTTCACAGCTATGTAAAGGCAGGTACCGGCATTCCCACCCTCAGAAGCCATGAAATGAGCCTTGCCGTTGACAAAAAAATACGTGATTACGGCGGAGATATCTGGTACAATTCAGAGGTTACCAAGGTAATTATGAAGAACGGCAAGCCTGCAGGCGTTGTTGTTAACGGTGAAAAAGAGGTATATGCATCTCACTTCATCTGTAACTCTCACCCCAACATCACCTGGAGTGAGCTTTTTGAAGAAAAAGAGGTTCCCAAGAAGCAGTTAAAGATGCTTAACGCCAGAAAGGTTGCCTGCACTCTTACAACCGTTTACCTCGGTATGAACAAAACAAAGGAAGAGCTCGGCTTCAAGGACTATTCCGTATTCATTGCTCCCGATTCCGATTCAGATAAGCAGTTTGAGGATTGCCAGAATCTTTTCAACAGCTTCTGCATCATAAACTGTCTTAATGAAATCAATTCAAATGCTTCTCCCGAAGGTACAAGCCAGCTGTTCCTTACAACTATGAGCTTCGGTGATGTAATGAAGGATGTAAGACCTCAGGATTACAAAAAATTCAAGAATAAGATTGCCGAGCATATGATAAATGTATGCGAAAAGGCTCTTAATATTTCAATCAAGCCTTATATTGAAGAAATTGAAATAGCTGTTCCCGCAACATTCTGCCGATATCTCAATACTCCCTACGGAACACCCTACGGTTATATGCTCGAGAAATGGGACAGCATAATTCCCAGAACAATACAGTATATCCAGGATCAGCCCTTTGATAACTTCCTTTTCTGCGGTGCTTCTCAGGAAAGAGGCGACGGCTACGGCTGTGCTTACTACAGCGGTGAAAAGGCAGCAAATCTTACCATCAAGGCTATAAAGGAGGGCAAATAATTATGGCAAGCAAAATCAAATCTGTAAAAACAAATAAATTTATCCCTCTTCTGTCCGGCCGTCAGAAAAAATTTGAGGGCGAAATGGCAAGGCTTCCCGAAATGCCTGACCAGGCTTTCGTTTTAGCGAAGGCTCTTCACCCCAAAAAGCAGTTCTTAAAGGTTGCAGAGGTAATTGAAAGAGCAGAAGACTGCAAGAGCTTCGTGCTTGTTCCTGACGAAGAAAAGGGCACAAAGTCACTCGCATATTTCGGTGCAGGTAAATATCTTACCGTTTTTGAAGAAGTTGAGGGAATGAAAATCACACGTGCATACTCAATTTCATCAAAGCCCAAGGACTCACTTGAAGGCAGATATATGCTTACAATCAAGCGTGTTGACGGCGGCTTAATGTCAAATTATATTCTTGACACCTGGGAAGTAGGCCGTTCCGTTACAGTTTCCGCACCCGAGGGACATTTTGAGTATCAGCCTCTCCGCGATGCAAAGAACGTTATCTGTCTTGCAGGCGGCAGCGGTATCACGCCCTTTATTTCAATGGCAGGCGCAGTTATTGACGGTGATGAAGATTTCAATATGACCCTTATTTACGGCAGCAGAAACCGTGAAAACATCCTTTTCTATGATGAGCTTGAAGAAATCAAGAAAAACGGCAAGGTAAATGTTGTTCACGTTTTAAGCGACGACGATGCAGAAGGCTTTGAAAAGGGCTTTATCACAGCAGAGCTTATAAAGAAATATGCACCCGATAATGAGCCCTATTCAATATTCATCTGCGGACCTCAGGCTATGTACGAATTCCTTGATAAGGAAATTGCAAAGCTCGGTCTCGAAAAGAAATATGTACGCCACGAAATGTTCGGTGAATTCAGAAATCCCGCTTCTCAGGCAGATTATCCCTCAGATGTGCCCGAAACAGTTTCAATTACGGTTACAATTCAGGATATGACAACAACAATTACAGGCAGCACAAATGATACCGTGCTTCAGATTCTTGAAAAGAATGGTATTGCTGCTCCCGCAAGATGCCGCAGCGGCGAGTGCGGATTCTGCCATTCACACCTTATTTCAGGTAAGGTATACGTGCCCAAGGCACTTGAATACAGAAGACTGGCAGACTTCAAGTTCGGCTGTATCCATCCCTGCTGCTCATTCCCCCTTACTGACTTAGTTATCAACGTTCCCGTTTCAAAGTAAAAAACATAAAAGGGGGCGGTTTTTCCGCCCCCCTAAAAAAATTAAAATTTTTCAGAAAAACTTATTGACTTCATCACATTAAAGTGATACACTGATAAACATCAAATCACAAAGGAGGCAGCTGAAATAATGAATAATACATTTTTCTTTTATTTTTTTAATAAGGGCTGCCCGTCTTCTGTGATCTCTGAAAATTAAATTCAGACTCCATAAACGGACAGTCCGCATTCGTTGTGCTTTTTAACAGCGAAGGGCGGACTTTTATTTTTCAGAAAAATCTATTTTGAAAAGAGGCAAATAACCATGCAAATGAATTTCCACAGAAAGCTTCCCATTCCTCACGATGTAAAAGCAGAATTCCCCTTAACGAAAAGAATGATCGAGATAAAAGCACAGCGCGACG
>JAZSCI010000239.1:0-7289 GCA_045602865.1 Acutalibacteraceae bacterium | reverse complement strand
ACAATTCTCCACAAGTGCATCATCGCCCCACCAGAGAACATTGAACCCATCAAAGCCCGCCTCTTTAAAAAGGCGCACCTGCTCAGGCTCACTTACACCAAAGGTAGAATTTGTAGACAAGCAAAGCTTACGTTTATACATTTTATCAATCCTCCACTATATTCCTTAGAGTGGGTAAAGCGTATCCGAACCAGATTTTGGGATAGTCTTTTCCACTCATATTTTGTTAAAATACTTACCCTCTGCGGCACATCCGAATCACCGAAGCCATAGAATTTCCGTGCATTCCCGCCCGGGAAAAGCCTTTTTGTTTTCCTCGCTGATTTCAGTTATCTTTTCCACAAAATCAAGACTCATTTTGTATGTAATTGCGGTCATTGTCCGAGGATATTCGCTTCCCCACATAAGCTTCTCAAAGCCTACAAGGTCAGTCGCCTCTTTAATAGCCCTTACCACCGAAGGATAGGGATAAAACTCATTATTGAAAAGCCGGGTTTACCACCTTTTCAATAGTATCAATTAAATAATAACACCTGCAAAGAGTTTTGTAAACAAATATACGGGTTTAGTTTTTTCAAGCAGCAAAACACGGCTGTAAAAAACCATCGTTTCTTACAGCCGTACATTTACGGTCACATTATAAAATTCATCTGTCCTTAAGAGGGATATATTCTTCCGTTTCCTTTACGCTTGTATATGCAGGGCGGATAATTTTTCCTGAATTCTGGATTTCCTCTATTCTGTGTGCGCTCCAGCCCACAATTCTTGCAATAGCAAAAATAGGGGTATACATTTCGTAGGGAAGCCCTAACATCCTGTAAACCATACCTGAATAGAAATCTACATTAGCGCTGACTCCCTTATATATTTTGCGCTTTTCCGCAATAATCTCGGGAGCAAGCCCTTCAACTGTTTCGTACAGCCTGAATTCAGCTTCCATACCCTTTTCCTCAGAAAGCTGCTTTGCATAGGTGCGAAGAATCTCTGCTCTGGGATCGGACAGGGAGTACACTGCATGTCCCATACCGTAAATAAGACCTGCATTGTCAAATGACTGCTTATCAAGAAGTCTGTTAAGATAATCCTTGATAGCCTCGGTATCGTTTGTATCGATATTTGCCTTCATATCATCAAACATCTGTACAACCTTAATGTTTGCACCGCCATGGCGGGGGCCCTTCAGGGAGCCGAGCGCCGCAGACATTGCCGCATAGGTATCTGTGCCCGAGGATGTGACAACGTGCGTTGTAAAGGTGGAGTTGTTTCCGCCGCCGTGCTCCGCGTGAAGCACAAGGGCAAGATCAAGAAGCTTTGCCTCAAGGGGACTGAATTTCCCGTCCTCTCTGAGAAGATACAAAATATTCTCGGCGGTACTCATATTCTTCTGGGGAAAATGTATGAACAGGCTTTCATCATTGTGATAATGGCGGAAGGACTGATAAGCATAAACCGCCAAAAGGGGGAACTGAGATATAAGCTGCAAGCATTGGCGGAGCACATTTTCCGTTGAAATTTCATCCGGGTTATCATCATAGGTATACAATGCTAAAACACACCTTGAAAGCATATTCATCATATCCTTACCGGGCGCCTTAAGAATCATATCACGGACAAATGAGGGCGGAAGGGAACGGTATGCAGACAACTGCTCATTGAATTTCTGCAATTCATCCTCCTTGGGCAATCTTGAAAACAAAAGAAGGAATATTGTTTCCTCAAAGCCGAAGCGCTCCTCACTGCGGAATCCCTCAACAATACTGTGCACATCTATTCCCCGATAAAAAAGCTGACCGTTGCATGGAATGGCGTTCCCCTCAGCATCCTTGTCCTTTGCTTTGATACGCGAAACCTCTGTAAGACCTGCCACAACACCGTTTCCGTTAATGTCACGAAGTCCTCTCTTTACATTGTACTGAGCATACATTTCATAAACGATATTATTGCCCGAATCGGACAAAGCCGCAAGCCCCTTTATGTATGGTGTGATTTCAGAATAATTCATTTTATCACCTCGTTACTGTTATCTGGGCAGATAATATCACAACACTATCCTTATTTCAAGGCTTTTTTCTACAATTTAACAATGTATTAACCAAAATGTAAGAAACTGTAAAAACTGTTACAAACAAAATGAAAAAAACACTTTTTTGTAACAATTGAAGCCACACAAAAGCAACAAAAAGCGGGCAAAGCTCTCACTTCGCCCGATTTCTTAAATACTCACTCTATTCCGTATATTACATAATTTGCATTATTGGTAATTTCTGCAAGCCATTTAGTCGTTGCAATTAAAAAAGCAACGGACAAGACACGCGGTAGAGGTCAGCACAAGGAAAAAGAAGAACAGGAGCAAGCCTGTAAGAATAGCACCTATTACGCTGATTACCGCAAACTCCGTTGCAAGAAAAACAAAAGAAAGCAATACCGTACCAAGAATACCCACAAGCTGCGCAGTAACTATACGGCAAAGATTTCCGCAGCATTCGTTACGGAAAAGTGCTGCCGAAACAAGTGTTACTGCAAGGAAGCCAACGGCAATTCCGATAAGCGCCCACAAAAACGCAGGTGTGAAAGTAATCACTCCGGTTATTCTGAGAAACGCGGCAACTATACCCACAACAAGACTCACCGCAACAGCAATAAGAGTACAATCCGGTCTGCAGCTTCTGCATGATGTTGACATAAATTTCACCTCCTACACCATTCTATGCGTAAGGGTTGCGGTGGTGAAAGGAATGTTACTGCTCCAATAATTATTTTCAAGGCTTTACGGACATACAGAGTCGCGCATACTTTTTAAATTGCCGTTGCAAAGCATGTGGAAATATGGTAAAATTATTGCGTATTCCGTTTTAAACATATATTCGCGTAAAATGGATAGTGCAGGGGGGTGAAAAGCATTGACAGTTGAGGAATTGTGCAATAAATATCATACCTATTCTATCGAGGATTGGGATGAAGCCTGGGAACAGTTTGTTTATGAAGAAAATGATCCTGATACTACGGAAGAAAATGCCACAATGCTGGGATTTTTAAAAGCAGTCTTTGATCAACAAACAGAAACTGAAGCCAGACTCTTAAAAAATGAGGAAAATGCACTAAACATTCTGATATCCTGGATTAATGCTATTTTAAAATATAGTGAATCAAAATTTACGGTTTCCGGCAAAGGAAAAACTATGGCAGATGCAGTAAAATCAGCAATGGGAAAGCTCTGGAAATATCCTACAATGAATTTCCCCGAAAGCATCACCATTAACAAGGGTTCCGACGGAAAGTACCTCTGCGAAATTCGCCGCAATATTTTTTACAGCAAAAAATTCGGCGAATTTGCTATGAAAATGATAGACAAAAATCGTTTTGACCAGCCCTCTATAGCCAGATTGTATGCCGCTAAATGCGGCGATCTGCAAGCGATTTACAATATCGGGTTACAGTTATCCAGTGAAGACTACGATTACCGTATGCTTGCAATATCCAACTTATCATATTTTTCCTTTCCGGATAGGATTGTCAAGGCCTTATATACCGACAAAGCATATTCTTACACACTGACACCTATCACTGCTTTATACTGGTTCTATCTGGGTGCAGAGCTGGGTGGCGAAAAATGTCGATATTTTGCAGCAAAGGACTTTCTGAAAAAAGAAGCATATCCCTTGTGTGCAAAATATATGCTGAAGCTGGCAAATTACGATAACGATTATCGAGCTGAGGCAGAGTTGACATTGTTGAACATTCTGACCACACATAACATTCATCCCTCTGTAATCAGCAGCAATCAGAAAGCAGATTTAATCGGCCGATTGGTTGATAAATATGCTGCAAACCCACCATTACAAATAGAAAAACCGGCATACCTTGCCCTTGCAGAATATGCCTATATACAAAAGAAATTCCGAACCTCTATTAATTTTTATCGCAAGGCAGGCATTAATTCACCTGATAAAATAGGTGACATTCGTATCTGTAGTCGAATTGGTGATATGCTATTTCTGCTTAATGACACGGATGCCATACCGTGGTTAGAAAAAAGCCTTACCTTGAACACTTTTTTCAGACATTCAGAAACACCCGAAAAAAAAGAAACCAACCGCAAAATAGCTAAGCTTTATCTGAGTAAATGGAAAAAGCATCAGGATAAGAAGGATGCCTCACAAGCTGCCTCTCATCTGCAAAAATCCAATCCTACCGCAGATGAAATGGCTATGCTTCTGGATTTCCACCTAAAAAAAATCATCACGCTACGAACAGAGCTTATAGAGGAATATGCACAGAAATGTATTCACATTCTGACTGCTCCCACCGCTTGCGACTTAGGTAATATGTTATGGAATGCCGACAGATCCAAGTATAAAGAATTACCTGAAAAGCTTATGCGCAGAGCAATCTCACTGAATGAGAGTAATAGCGCATATTGGTATCATTTAGGAATGATATCGGCGTATGACACCCTTTACGGGAATGATTTTTCAGCTTCAAAATTAAAGGAAGCAACCGAACACTTTGAAAAAGCAAGGCAATACGGGAATATTTTAGCCATTCTGCGGTTGTCCGATTGCTGCTGGCATAGCCAAAAAGAAGGCTTTCCCCAGGATTTCCCGCGTGCAAAGGAGCTTCTTCTGGAGTTTTTGGAAAAGTGTAATGTACCCGACAAATACTATGCTTATTTGAGACTTGCACGTATAAGCATGCTTGAAAATCAACCCTTTGAGATTACTGTGGGCTATCTTTCAAAAGCCCATAAGATAAATGTCCGCGGACTAGCCTCAATCAGAATAAAGGAGTTTTTCGGCGATAAAATCAGTGAATACATCCAACAACTGAAAAAAAGCAATCTTTTACAGAGAAAAATGAATGAGCTTTTTTGCGAAAATGCAGATTTCCTCTATGCCATAGCTTTGCAGCTGGAGTTATCCGGAGATTACTACTCGGCAATTGAGCTTTACGGCTGCAGTGCATCAATGGGAAGCAAAAAAGCTGTTTATACACTTTATAATATGGCAAAGCAGGGAACGAATTATTTCAATAAAAAGGGGACAGATGCATGAGCAGCACTTATGCTAAGCTTTATGAAAAACGCCGTAATTACGATCCTTTTTCCAGCAGAGACAGTATTGATAGCAAAACAGCATTAGAAGATATCTTTGGTGCTTTTCTCGGAGAGTTAATTGAGAAAATCACCGGAAACATCCGATATTGGGAAACCTCGTTTATTTATATACCATCAATAAACGAAGCCCGAAGAACCGGATCCGCCTATTCACCAAAAATGATTCTCTCACAGGAGGAGCTGGATGCTTTGCTCGGCAGACCTCTGAGCTCCTGGGCGGATACTGTTACTGCACCGCAAATAGCAAGAACAATCCGATACCGTTTTTCAGATGTGCGCATCAGCCTTGACGGACTTGTAAAATTGTCCCGAAGGCTTCTCGACCAGAACAATCACGGACAATATGTTTCTGTAAAAAAAGCTGACTGCCACACAAATTCACCTGATAGTGTTGATAAAATCGCCCTTATGATCGAAGCAATCTCTAATGTCAGGAATCCAAGCGCACACAGACATATAAACCACACAGATGAGTATACAAAGAAAATCTGCCTGCTGTCACGGACTGCTTACAAAGCAATCTGTGAAGCTTTACCCGTAATGACAGATGTATTTTCTCAGTTTAATACTGCTGATGAAGCATATCTGACAACCCGTTACTGTTCTCTTTTATCCCGTATATTGGATGACCTTGACAAAAAGCTCAACGGCATAGATATTGATCCTTCCTGCACACAGATCAATTACAAGGAGCTCAGCGACTACAAAATTTTTCTGGATGAAAGTGCCTTATCGGGCGGATATACCGTAACATTAAACAAGCTACTGGATGAAATGCAGGTATTTATTTATCAGGATTCACTGTCCTCTATGGCAAAATCTACTGCAAATCCTGATGCTATGACAAAGCACACGGCAAAAAGCGCTCTCTCCAGTTTCTATATGTCAAAGGAGAAAGCCGTATTGCTGGAAGACCGAAAGGAAACCGATCAAAAAAGCATTTTGGAAACTCTGTCCAATAATCCAACAGAGAAATTCTTTGTAGTTACCGAAAATCGTAGCTTTGCCGAGAAGATACTGGATATGGGAAATCCGCGCCACGTTGTCGGACGTCCACGTAACGACAGAGGAGAATTCATTATTTACAGGAGAGATGCCTCGGATGAATGACTTGGAACAATTATCATATACTGCCGACCTGAGAATACCCAAGGCAGGAGACACCGTATATATTAAATTCAAAAACCAACCCTACAGAGAAGAGCGCCTGGTAGAAAAAATCAGCTCAGGTGGTGAGGGCAATATTTTTTCTACTGAGCATTATGGCTCTATGGTTATCAAGCTGTACCATCCCGAAAAATTGACACCGGGGCGTGTTGAAAAAATCACCGCCCTTTCCGAGGAAATATATGATGTCAACAGTGAGGTTTTTGACTATATCTGTTGGCCCAAGGCAACAGTTTTTGATTATGCAGAAGGAAATATGATCGGCTATCTTATGGAAAAGGTTCCTGCAGATGCCATACCGTTATCGGAAATCATTTCACAGATGGCACTCAGCAATAGCCCTGCTAACTATACCCGCCACGATCTGACAGAGCTCTGCAGAAGAATTGCCGAACGCTTCGCCTTGCTTCACAACCTGGCACAGAAAAGACTGCTTATGTGTGATGTTAACCCGACAAATATTCTGATTTCCCCTGATCTTAAACAGGTTTATTTTGTAGACCTTGACAGCTACCAGTATGAGAGCATCAGCGGAAAGCTTCTTCGTTGTCCCGTTGGCAGAGATGTATATACCTCCCCTGCGCTCTATGAACGTATGCGCAGTCAGAACACCGCAAGCTATGCAGATGTTAACCGAACCGAGTCCGATGAAGGCTTTGCTGTAGCTGTACTGTATTTCAGTATCCTGATGCTTGGCAGAGAGCCCTTTGATCGTTACGGAGAATCATACGAGGATGTTATCCGCCAAGGTAAATTCACCTTCCGTGACGGTCATCCGCCTTGTTACATCTGGAACAACCTTACTCCTACACTTAAACAGATGTTCAAGGATATTTTCATTCATCAAAAAACTCATAATGATAACGATTGGATAGGCGCATTTGCAAGAATGCAGAAGGATATCGAAGACCTCAGATTGTCCGATGCTCTGCGCCCGGATACATACCCTATGTCCTCTACTGACAGAATTATGAGGCTACAATGTAAAAAATGCAACAAAGCATTCATA
>JAZSCI010000238.1:0-9751 GCA_045602865.1 Acutalibacteraceae bacterium | reverse complement strand
TAACACGTATATTCTTTGTTCCGACATGTATAATTTATATAGCATTGAAATACCCGTTGACTATAAATATGAAGCCTACGAGAAATTCGGCGATATATATTTCCACGTTTACGATAAGCAATGCGAAGAAGAGAACATCGCACACGGAGTATGCGAAGGTCCTGCCACAGAGGCGTATGTTGACCTGACAATTCACAACGGAAATCTTGTTTTCAAAGGTGCCAATGTAGGCGGATATGACCTTTATGAGCATTTAGCAAAATGCGATTCAGGGGAAATTGACATTGACAGATTCGAATACAACTACTTTGATACGGATTTCAATTTAGGCGACTACTACGAAAGCCTCGATGAGGACACAAAGGAACTCGTAGATAAGACGGCAGAGTCTGTGCTGCAGTAAAGCAGATTCGTGCCACAATTGCGCATAGCCGCAAGTATTCAGAAAACATCAATACAGTTGGATAAAATATATCGGAAAAAAGATAACCACAGAACGGAAATTCTTCTGTTCTGTGGTTATTCTTTTGAATATATTTTGTGTGAAGTCTTGCGGAACGGACAATGCCCGTTCCCTACAGCTGTTCTATCCGAGTAAATTGCTGACTGCTACTTACTCTTTCCCGGCATTGGCTTCTCTCTGTGCCAGAGCCTTATTATGGAACTCCTCTTTTGTAGCGCCTGTCAGCTTATAGAAGATGAAGGGAACACCTGCAAGGAGCATCATTATGCCGTGGAAAATTGTATAGAAGAAGAGCATAGTGATTTTTGTATGAAGTGTCTGCTCGGGGTTGGGTACTGCATCCGAGGGCTGAATATACTGAATAATGGAATTTTCACCGTAGAGGATTCGGGGTGAAAGTCCCGAAGCGATTGTACCGCTTATCATTGTACCGATTCCGATTACGAAGGGCAGAGCCGCATCCAGTCGTTTGCCCTTTGTCTGCACCTCAAGGGTTTCAAGCACATCTGCCTGGAACATTGAGGGAAGAAGGTTGGAGGCTCCGAACTGCAGACCAATAAGGAAAAGACAAGCAATAAAGAGAATCTGCAATACATTTGAGGGGTTATTGAAATATGTGTAGCCGATAGCAAACGCTACGGTGTTTGCACATACAGAATAAATACCCGAAGCTATGTAGAGCTGCTTTGCATTGAATTTCTTGAGAAGCGCATTGATTACAAGCATACCTACTGCGGTACCGATACCTGTGGGCAGACCGAAAAGAAGGAATTTACTTGTGCTTCCCAGAAGTGCTGCTGCAAGGAATACACCCATATAGTTTGCAATTCCGCGGAAATTCTTAAGAGTTTCGCTGATAATGATTATCCAGGCATATTTATTCTTTACAACATCAAGGAAGCCCTCGAAGGGATTTTTCTTCTCGTTGGTGTAGTTAATTCTCTCCTTTACATAGCGCATACCTGTAAGGGTGATGATTGTTCCCACAACGCTTATAAGCGCTGCCGAAAGCACATAGAGAAGCTGGTCGTTCTCCTTGATAAAGAGACCTAAAACAAGGGTTACTACAAGGGGCGCGGAGTTTCCTACTGCACTTGAAATGCTTCTGAAGGAAATAACCTTATCTCTCTCCTTGTTGTTGGGTGACATAACAAAGGAAACAAGATTTATTGCATTACCGAAGTTTGTACACGCACCGTGAAGAAGACCTATTGTAAGAAGGTAAATCATAAGCAGGGTGCTTGAAAGTCCCGAGGGGGACACAAACATAAGCACAGTTACAACTGCTATGGGAATTGCAACCATATTCACAAGGGGAACGAATTTGCCGTTCTTCTTGATTTTTCTGTTGTCGATAATTGTGGCATAGAAGAAATTAAGCACGAAGCCTGCCACACTCAGGAAAGAGTTGTAGAAGGACACCTGTCCCTCGGAAAGGCGGAGAATGTCAACAAGGTATGTCTGTCTGTAGCTTCCTACTATACCTGTAAGCATTGTATAGAAGAATACCGCCGCAAGGTAAAAGCCGAATTCCTTATTCTGAACATATTTTTTGTCTGCAAGATTGCTCTTTGTTGAAGAACCCAAAAAAATCACTTCCTTTAAAGTTTAATTAATGCTCACAGAACATTGTACCATAAAAAAATCAATCTGTACATTCATTTATTGTACAGATTGATTTTGAAAATACTGTTATATTTTACCAATCGCAGAAATCCTTATCCTCAAGAATAAGCTTTATTGCCCAGGCGGGTACACGGTAATCGTTGTACTCATTCTCAACAAACACAAAAGCCGTTTCGTAGTCGGGCTTTCGGGACGGATATGTGCCCTGACCGTCTGTGAAGTAAATCATACCCTTAAGGTTTTTAAGCTCACCTGATTCAATAAGACTGTCAACATAGTGAAAAACAGGTCGGAAATCTGTTCCGCCAAAGCCGTACAGATTAAGCTCTTTTATATAATCATCAAGCTGATCAAGGCTTGTGAGCTTGTGAATATGCTGGATTCGGGTATCGCATTGGACTATGTGAATATTCACCTTTGATGCAAAGGAGTCTGTGGATTTGAGTATATTGTAGGTTTTTGTAAGGAATTTCTTTACCAGCTCCCCGTAAACAGAGCCCGAGGTGTCTATGGCAATTACGAAATCCCTGATTTTCTTGTCCTCTCTGTACTCAAGGGGCTCAATGAGAGGAATATTGCCGTAGTGCTCCATACCGTAGGCATAGGGAATGTAGTCAAATTCCTCCTGATTTATCTTTATGGACTCGTTTCTCACGGCAAATTTCTTGAGAAAGTCGGCATAATCGTACTTTTCACGATTCACATAGCCCAGATTCATCATAAAAGTGCCGCCTTCTGTGCCCATACCTCTTGAAAAGGTTTTCATATCCGTACAGAGCTTATGGGAAAGGTCCTCCCATTCCATCTGCCGCTTCTCTTTATTGCTTTGGGGCAAGCCAAGTGTTTTTGCTACCTCCTCGGCAGGGAGATACCAGAGCTTATGACTGTCTGCAAAGAAAAGACTGCGCAGCTGCGACATTTTATCCTTGCTGTAGCCCTCGCTGATAAGGTGCCGGTATATATGCTCCGCAGTAAAGGTGCCCACCCTTCTTTTCAGCTCACGGACAAAATCCGCCTGACCTTTTCTCTTCATAGAATTGAAGCTTTCCTCGTTAAGGTCATTTATGGCTTCCTCTGCCACTATATCTGTGGCAAGGTCCCAATGTGCACGGAACTCCTCGGGAATATTGTTGTAATTGTGCATAAAAACACAGTGCATAACCGAATGAAGAAATCTTCGGGCAAATTCCTTGGGCTCGTATGCGTATATGTCCACAACACTCTGTTGATTATAGCAGAAGTGTGTGCCCTCTGTGGCAAATTCCTTTTCATCGTATCGGAGAGGCTTAAGCTGATTCACCACCATTCCCAGAAAGCGAAGGTGCACAGAGCAGGTATTTATAGCAAAATCAATAATATCTCTTGCCACCTCATCAAGAGCCTTATCCCTTTCGGAAAGCTTCTTTCTTTCAGGCTCGGGGGTGATATCCGTATATTGAGCATCCTCGTTTTCGTACTCATCAGGGATGCCGTATTCATTATCGTTCATAGTATCACCTCTCGGGGCTTATTCCATATCGAAGTCTTCGTTAATTTTATTGATACGCTTCATAAGCTCTCCGTGTGTACGGGAAACCATAAGCACATCATTGTGGGCGAAGTATGAAGCACAAAGCTCACTATAGGTACTGATAAAGGTGGACGAGAACTTGTTAATTGTAATCTCGGTTACAAAGTTTGTACACTCAGGGCTCTTTGCCGTAAAGGCATTGTCAATAAAGGCAAAGGCATTGTCAAGCTGCTTGGCATATTTTGCCGCATCCTTGTTCACATTGTTGCCCCTTCTCTTGAATTCATCAATAACATCCTGAAGAACCTCAACACAATTTCTGCCCTTGCTGATAATAGCAAGCTCACTCAGCTTGTGAAGCACATCAATGGTGTTTCTGTAAATGCGCTCATCATCACGGGAAAGGCTTCCTGCGGTCTTTGAATTGGCTATTTTTTCCTCGAACTCTCTTGCTCTGGCTTCAAGCTCTGCGGAAATATCAACATTTCCCGTTGCACTGAGCTTACGAAGCTTCTGCAAGCACGCCTTTACGGAAAGGAGTGCTTCTCTTATACTGTAAAGCTCCTTCATATTTGTGCAAAGAATTGATACAATAAGGCTGATAATGGAATATCTCTCAAACGCCTTTGCTTCCTTTGCTCTGTGAACAATTTCTTCGTTCTTGTCACCGTTAAGAATTTCCTGAAGCTGATATGTAGCCTTATACTTGTTGAAAAGCTCATAGTATGAGGCAAATTCTCTTGCTACGGAACGGCTCTGGAGATACTGGGAAATAAGGTCCTCATCTACAACAAAGCTGTCATCGGTTTCTCTGTGTCTTTCGTAAAGATAGATAATGTCCGAAAGGTCAACCCAACCTCTTGCGGTAACAAATTCTGTACCGTCAACAGTTTTCTGAATCTTGTAGAACTTGTCAGTTTCGTACTCAAGGAATGAAATAATCGAAGGGTGAACGCCTCTTCTTACCGCATATTCCTTCCATACGCCGAAATCCTCAGAAACATCAATTCTCTTGAGTCTGTCCCAGGTAACTGTATCAAATTCGTGAACGGAGTTGTTATACTCAGGGGGATTACCTGCGGTTACAACAATCCAGCCCTCGGGAAGGGTATGCTCACCGAATTTCTTGTACTGAAGAAACTGGAGCATAGAGGGGCTGAGGGTTTCAGAAACGCAGTTCACCTCATCAAGGAAGAGAATACCTTCCTTCTTGCCCGTTTTCTTTATAACATCATAAACAGTTGCAATAATCTCGGACATTGTGTAGCGGGAAACAAGATACTCCTTACCCTCAAACTCCTCTGTAGTAATAGAGGGAAGTCCCAGCGCAGACTGTCTGGTGTGATGAGTCATAGAGTATGCCACAAGACCGATGCCCTTTTCCTGAGCAATCTGCTCCATAATATCAGTCTTTCCGATACCGGGAGGGCCCATAAGAATAATGGGGCGCTGTCTTTGTATGGGGATAATGTACTGTCCTAAATCATCCTTGGTAAGGTATGATGTGATTGTGTTTTCGATGTGAATTTTAGCCTTTTTTATATTCATTTCTTTTCCACCCTTCATAATGAAAAATATTGTTGCTTTTTTACATTTATATTACATTCACGAAGCCCTTTGGTCAACAGAATCCGGAAGAATAAAAAGGGAAAAGAAAAGCTTTTAAGGGAAATTATTTCCCGAACACAATTCCTGCAATATCTGCGCTCATTTTTGCATCCCTTGCGTAGAAATCCGCACCGATTTTCTCTGCATACTCCTTGGTAAGAACGGCACCGCCCACCATTATTCTGCAAGTCGCACCGCTTTGCTTAAGTGCTTCTACGGTACTTGCCATAGCAGGAAGAGTTGTTGTCATAAGCGCCGACAGACCTACAAGACCTGCACCTGTTTCCTTTTGCGCCCTTACAACCTCTTCGGGGGAAACATCCTTTCCTAAGTCGATAACCTTATAGCCGTAGTTTTCAAGAACTGTTTTTACAATGTTTTTTCCGATATCGTGGATATCACCCTTTACGGTGGCAAGCACGATAGCTCCCTTTTCCTCTGTGGCACAATTTTCACTCATTAAGCCGCGCACAGACTCAAAGCATTCACCTGCCGCATCCGCAGAACGGATGAGCTGAGGAAGAAAAATTTCTCCCTTTTCAAATTTTTCTCCCACTCTGTCAAGGGCGGGGATAAGATAGTCATTTACAACCACCTGCGGATTTTCTGTTTTCAGAAGAGCATCTGTAAGAAGCCTTGCCTTTGCGCCCAGCCCCTTGAGAATTGCCTCTGTAAGTGTCATTTCACCTGCGGGGGAAGGAGTATTTGTCCTCTCCTCTCCCGAAAATAAGCTTATATATTCCTCTGCCCCTTCATCAAAGCCCTTAAGCACCTTGAAGCCGCTTACGGCACCTGTCATTACCGCTGAATTGGGATTCATAATAGGTAAATCAAGTCCGTTTTCAAGGGCAAGAGTGAGAAAAGCGGTGTTCACCGTTTCCCTTGAGGGCAAGCCGAAGGAAATATTTGATACTCCCAGAGCCGTTTTTACTCCGAACTGTCTTTTTACCTCTTTCATTGAGCGAAGTGTGATTTCTGCGGCACTCTGGTTTGTGCTTACTGTCATTGTAAGGCAGTCTATAATAATTCTCTCACGGGGAATACCCGCTTCCTCTGCTCTGTTAATAATTTTTCCGGCAATTTCCACTCTTTCCTCTACGGTTTCGGGAATACCTCCCTCATCAAGGGTAAGCCCCACCACATAGGCTCCGTATTTTTTGGCAAGAGGAAGGATTTCCTTCAGGGAGCGCTCCTCTCCGTTTACGGAATTTATAATTGCTCTGCCCGTGTACACTCTCAGGGCTCTTTCAAGCACGCAGGGGGAGGCAGAATCAAGCTGAAGGGGTGCTCCCAGAGTTCCCTGCAAGGTCTGCACCGCACCATCCATCATTTTTTCCTCATCAATTCCGCTGTGACCTACATTCACATCAAGGATTTTTGCCCCTGCATCAAGCTGAGAAATACCTTCACCCAGAATATATTCAAGGTCGCCTCTCTCAAGGGCTTCCTTGAATTTCTTTTTTCCCGTGGGATTAATTCTTTCACCTATAATCTGTGGCTGATTGAGAATAACACAATCCCTTGTTCCGCAGATTACATCCGTAACAACGGCAGGCTTCTCACCTCTTTGGCAGTTAAGAAGTGCATTTTTAAGCTCTCTTATATATTCGGGTGATGTACCGCAGCAACCGCCGAAGAAGCGCACACCCATTGTGTAAAATTCCTTCATATACGAGGAAAACTCCGAGGGTGACATTGAATATTCCCCTGTTTCGGGGTTGGGAAGCCCTGCATTGGGCTTTACAATAACGGGCACTGTGGAGAATTTCAGAAGCTCCCTTACAGTTTCCTTCATTTTGTCAGGTCCTACGGAGCAATTAAGCCCCAGAGCTTCTGCCCCCAGACTGCAAAGGGTTACTGCCGCCGCCGAGGGAGTGTTGCCGCCCATTGTAAGACCGTTTTCATCAAAGGACAAGGTCACAATAACGGGAAGGCTTGTGTTTTCCTTTGCGGCAAGAAGGGCAATACGCGCCTCACGCAAATCCGTAAAGGTTTCAAGGGCAATAAGGTCTGCTCCGTATTTTTCACCAAAAATGACAACCTCTCTGTACACCTCATAAGCCTCATCAAAGGTCATTTCACCGCCCGGGTACAAAAGCTGCCCCGTAGTGCTCACATCAAGTGCCACAAGGGTTTCGGTACCCTCTGCCGCTTCCCTTGCAATACTCAGAGCCTCTCTCACAGACTCCTCAACAGTTCTGTGGGACTCCTTAAGCTTTACTCCGTTTGCACCGAAGGTATCTGCATAGATAATATCACTTCCTGCCTCAATGTAGGCACTGTGTATTTCCTTCACCCATTCTCTGTGGGTAAAGGGCGCATCCGCAGTATTTTCCTCGGGAGAAATTCCCTTTTTTATAAGCTGTGTACCGAATGCTCCGTCAAGAATAATATACTCCTTATTCAAAAGCTGTTCAAAAGTCATTTTATGACCTCCTTAATATAAAACCAAGTTAGATTTAATTAAATTTAACATATTACGGCTAAATATTCAACTGAATAATGCAAAGACTAAACTCAAAGTACCACTATTGCCACTTTAATGAATTTATGATATCATTGTATTTGTATATGAGGTGATTTTTTTGAATATAAAGAAAAATGTATCCCAGCTTATCGGACACACTCCCCTTTTAGAGCTTTGCGCAATTGAAAAGGAGGAAGGGCTCTCTGCTACCATACTGGGAAAATTAGAGTGCTTCAATCCTACGGGAAGCGCCAAGGACCGCCCTGCTTATGAAATGCTTGAGGATGCCCGAAAAAAGGGACTTCTTAAGGATAATACCGTTATAATCGAGCCCACAAGCGGAAATACGGGTATCGGTCTTGCGGCTATGGGCTGCTCCGCAGGGTACAGAGTCATTATAGTAATGCCCGACACTATGAGCGAGGAACGGAAAAAGCTCATAAGCGCTTACGGAGCAGAAATTGTTCTTACCCCCGGTAATCTGGGTATCAACGGCTCTGTGGAAAAGGCAAAGGAGCTTGCCGCAGAGCTTGAAAGTGCTTTTATCCCCTCACAGTTTGACAACCCTGCAAACCCTCTTTCTCATTACAAAACAACGGGCCCTGAAATATGGGATGACACCGAGGGTACAGTTGATATTTTAGTAGCAGGAATCGGCACGGGCGGTACTCTTTCCGGCACGGGCAGGTTTCTTAAGGAGAAAAATCCCCGTATTCAGGTGGTAGGCGCAGAGCCTGAAAGCTCTCCCCTTCTCACCAGGGGCTTTGCCGACTCTCACGGAATTCAGGGAATCGGAGCAAATTTCATTCCCGAAAATCTCCACAAGGATGTTTATGATGAAATAATTGATGTTTCCGATGAGGATGCCCTTCACTATGCACGGCTTATGGCACAAAAAGAGGGCGTTGCAGTGGGAATTTCCTCAGGTGCGGCAATTTCAGCCGCGGTGACTCTTGCAAGGCGTGAGGAAAACAAGGGCAAAACAATAGTTGCAATCCTTACGGACACCGGGGAAAGATACCTTTCCACCAAGCTTTTTACGAGGTGATTATTTTGAAAAAGTTTTATGAATCAATAGAGAATATAGCAAAAACCGTTGGTGAGCTTGAAAGCATCAACGACACCTGCTTTCTGGGTGAAAAGGGCGAGAGAAGCCTTATTCCCAACCGAAAAGAGGTTATAAAGGTTATAAAGGACCTGCAATCCCTCCTCTTCCCCGACTATTTCAAGCACAGTGAGGGCAGTGAGAATGTGCTTTCACAGACCGAGCTGCTTCTGAATATTTATTCCCGACTTACCGAGCAGATAAAGGGCGCAATTGAATTTGGCGGTACTGAATTGACCTGCACTCCCCAGGAAATCTGCGACTGCTTCATCGGTAAGCTTCCCCTTGTAAAGGATATGCTTATTAAGGATATTGAGGCTCTTTATCAGGGGGACCCTGCGGCAAGATGCCGTGAAGAGGTGCTCATCTGCTATCCGGGCTTTTATGCAATTTCCATTTACAGAATTGCTCACGAGCTGTACAGACTCAATGTGCCCCTCATTCCCCGTATTATGACAGAATTTGCACACGAAAAAACAGGAATCGACATTCACGCAGGTGCCACAATCGGAGAATATTTCTTCATTGACCACGGCACGGGTATTGTAATCGGTGAAACCACCACTATCGGCAAGCACGTGAAAATTTATCAGGGTGTTACATTGGGTGCAAAAAGCTTTGAGCTTGATGAAAACGGCAACCCGGTCAAGAGCATCAAAAGACATCCCGATATCGGCGACAATGTGGTTATTTATGCCAATGCTACAATTCTTGGAGGTAACACAAAAATCGGAAACAACTGCGTAATCGGCGGTAATACCTGGCTCGTTCATTCCGTAAAGGAAAACAGTAAGGTTTACTATACGGGAAATGATAACCCTGATAAATAATTACATAATTTTTCAAATCAGGAGTGATAGCCTTGATAATAGATTTTCATACCCACATTTTCCCCGACAAAATTGGCCCTGCAGTTATGGAAAAGCTGAGCTTTGCCTCGGGTGGACTTATACCTCAGACTGACGGCACAGT